>CAYXYA010000017.1:0-14326 GCA_964469185.1 uncultured bacterium
AGTCGACATGGTGATCTTCCGCGAGAACACCGAGGACATTTACGCCGGTATCGAGTGGGAAGCGGGAACTCCGGAAGTTAAAAAGATCATCGAGTTCCTTCAAAAAGAAATGGGCGTGAAAAAGATCCGTTTCCCGCAAACCTCCGGCATCGGCATCAAGCCGGTTTCCTCCGAGGGAACGGAACGACTGGTGCGCGCCGCGGTCGAGTACGCTATCAAGAACAAGCGCAAGAGCCTGACTTTCGTCCACAAGGGCAACATCATGAAATTCACCGAGGGCGCTTTCCGCGATTGGGGTTACGCTCTGGTGAAAAAAGAATTCCAGGGGAAAGCGGTCGGCTGGGACGATTGCGGCGGAAAACCTCCCGCTGGCCAGTTGCTGGTGAAAGACGCGATCGCGGATATCACCCTGCAGCAGGTGTTGACCCGTCCCGAGGATTTTGACGTTATCGCGACACTCAATCTGAACGGCGATTATTTGTCGGACGCTTTAGCGGCGCAGGTCGGCGGTATCGGTATCGCCCCCGGCGGCAACATCAATTACCTGACCGGCCACGCGATCTTCGAGGCTACCCACGGCACCGCGCCCAAGTACGCGAACCTTGATAAGGTGAATCCTGGTTCCGTCGTATTGTCGGGCGTCATGATGCTGGAACATTTGGGCTGGCAGGAAGCGGCCGAGATGATCGTGAAGGCGCTGGAAAAGACCATCTCGCAAAAAGTCGTCACCTATGATTTCGCCCGGCTGATGGAAGGGGCGAAGGAAGTGAAGTGCTCTGAGTTCGCCACGGCGGTCATTGGGAATATGGCCTGAGTCAAGATCGTTCTGGAAAGTGTCTTAAGGGAAGGCTTTGAAAAGAGCCTTCCCTTTTTTATTTAAGGAAAAAAATTGAAACCTAAACGAGTCATTCTTTTCGACCTTGACGGAACCCTTACCTACGGCATTTCCAGTACGCGTTTCCTTTTTCGCCGGGCGGGGGACGAGGCTTTTTTCGAGTACTTAGAACAGGAATGGCTCAAAGACCGCATGGACCATCCGATCCTGGCGGCTCAGGTGACCCGGCGCATGACGGGCTGGAAGGTGAGGAATTTAGAACAAACCCTCCATCTCATCCCTAAAATGACGGGTATCGGCCAAACCGTGCGGGTACTCCAAAAACGCGGCTATTATGTGGCTTTGGCCACGCTTGGCTATGAGTTGTCGGCCGATTATTTCCAGAAACGTTACGGGTTTGACGAGGTCAGGGGAACGACTTTGGAAGTGAAAAAGGGGATCATTACCGGCAAGAAGATGCGTATTTTCGAGGAACATCAGAAAGCTTTGTTCCTGAGACATATGGCGAAGAAACTCCGGATCCCGCTTTCTCAAACCGCGGCGGTGGGCGACAGCCGGTCCGATCGGGAAGTCTTCAAGATCGCGGGAACCCGGATAGCGGTCAATCAAGACGGCTTTTTGAAGGGTCTGACCGACGTGAACATCAAAGGGAGAGATCTTCGGAAGGTTTTGAGACATCTATGAACCTGCGTAAGAACGGACTTTTTTTATTCCTGATCTCGAACCTGTTCTTCGGGTTCCTGCCGATACTGGTGAAGTGGGCCAATGCTTTGCGCTACTCCCCGGTGGAAGAGTCTTTTTTTCGGTTCGTCTTCGCGGTTTTTGGTATCGGGGCCTTATGGCTTTTGGGCAAAACGCTCAAACCGGTGAATATGCCCGTGGTCTTATGGCGCGGATTTTTTGGAAGTCTGTCCATTCTCGCCTATTTCATTTCCCTCCAAACCATCACGGTCGGCAAAGGGACCCTTCTGAATTACACCATGACGATCTGGTCCAACGTTTTCGCGGTCATCTTTTTCAACCATAAACCTCCCAAGGGATATGTTTGGATACTGCTCCTCGCGGGGCTGGGTCTTGAGCTGGTGCTCGACGTTCACTGGGATAGTTTCAATGCCGGGGATCTGATCGGACTTCTATCGGGTGTCACGGGCGGAGCCGCGGTCCTCGCTATCAAGAGGGCCCGTCAAACGGATAACTCTCTCACGGTCTTCGCGAGCTTCACGGTATTCAGCCTCGTCTTATCCGGTTTCCTTCTGCTGGGAAATCCCATTTGGGGTCCTTCCGTTCAAAATCTCACGGCTTGGACGACCCCAGACTTTCAGGGATGGATGGTTCTTTTGAGCATCGGAGCCGTTGCGATGGTCGCTCAGATGTTCTTCACTGAAGCCTTCGGCCATACAAGCCTGGCTTTGGGTACGCTTCTAGGCGTCATGGTGCCGATCTTCGCCGCGCTCTTCGGCCGGGTGATATTGGGCGAGGCTCTCACGCCGCATTTTGTGCTGGGAATGATCTTGGTTCTTTCGGCTTGCGGCATTTTAAGCTGGCAGGAAAGCAAAAGAACTCGCACGAAATAACAACGGCTTTTCAATTTTAAGTTGAAAAGCCGTTTTAGAAATTCAGATCTTAATGTTTATTACTTAAGCGCCTTCATCGTCTCGCGGATGAGGTCGGCGGATTTTTCTACCATCGAGCGTTCCTCGGTGTTCAAGGGGATCTCGATAATGTTTTCCAGACCTTTGCGGCTCAGTTTGGAATAAACGCCGAAGTACATATCCTTCAAACCGTATTCGCCTTCCAAATAGATGGAGCAGGGAACGATGAGTTTCTTGTCCTTCAAAATGGCTTCCACCATTGAACCCGCGGCCGCGCCGGGGGCATACCAGGCGGAAACTCCGAGCAGGTTGACCAATTCGCCACCACCCTTGCGTGTGCGCTCGACGATAGCGCTGATCTGGTCCGCTTTCAGGACACTCGAGATGGGGATCCCGGCGATGGTCGAATAGCGGACAAGGGGAACCATTTCGTCTCCGTGGCCGCCGATGACCGCGGCGTGGACGTTCTCGACCGCCACATCGGTGGCCTGGGCCAAGAAGGTGCGCATGCGGGCGGAATCCAAAACCCCGGCCTGGCCGATGACGCGGTGCCTGGGGAATCCGGAGGCTTTATAAGCCACATAGCACATGGTGTCCAAGGGGTTGGTGACGACGATGAGGATGGTGTTGGGCGAGGTGGCCACCAGTTTTTTGGTAACGTCCGAAACGATGCTTTGGTTGATGGCGACCAGGTCCTCGCGGCTCATCCCCGGCTTGCGGGGCATACCGGCGGTGATGACGCAAATGTCCGAATTGGCGGTGTCGGCGTAGTCGGTGGTGCCGACGAGATGGGTGTTATAGCCTGAAATAGGGCCCACTTGCAGAAGGTCGAGGGCTTTTCCCTTGGGCATATCCTTGGTGGCGGGAATGTCCAGAAGGACCACGTCCCCCAGATCTTTTTCAGCGACCCAGGCGGCGCAAGAAGCGCCGACGTTACCGGCTCCAACGATCGTGATTTTAGGACGTTGAACCATAAATCCTCCTTAAGTTGGGGTGTCAAAGGCTCTCAGATCGGGGTGTAGTTTACTGAAAGCCTTCTTTAAAGTCCATGAGCGGGGTCATGGCTAAAACCTCAGGAAGAGGGCTGGATTTGAGTCCGCCCTTTCGGATTACAATGGATTGGGCGGTTTTTTTTGATGGCTTTTTAACGCCCAGCGTTTATCTTTGATGTTCATCCGTTCCAAGCAAGGCGAGGGTCATGGCTTATAAAGGTTTCACACTTTGGTTCACCGGTCTTTCGGGGTCGGGGAAGTCCACTCTTTCCGAAAGGGTGGGGCACAAGCTCCAGACCTTGGGAATACCCGTGGAGATCCTGGACGGGGATATCGTGCGCACCCACCTCTCCAAGGGATTGGGTTTTTCCCACGAGGACCGTGACGAGAACATTAAGCGCGTCGGGTTCGTGTGCCAGCTCTTGACCCGCAACGGGGTCCCCAACATCGCCTCGGTCATCTCGCCCTACCGCGCGGCCCGCGACTACAACCGCCAGAAGATCAAATATTTCGTGGAAGTTTACACCGCCTGTCCCATTGAAGTTTGCGCGAAACGGGACGTGAAGGGACTTTATAAAAAAGCCCAGGCCGGCGAGCTCAAGGGTTTCACCGGCGTGGACGATCCATATGAGGCGCCGGAACATCCCGAGGTCATTTGCCACACGGACAAAGAATCCGTGGAGGAGAGCGTCGAGAAGGTCTTCAAAAAGCTCCAAGAATTGGGATACCTTTCCTAAGTGGCCGTTCCCCGAAAAAATCCAACGGTCTTTCCATTCTGGCTTGGTCCCTCTTTCTTATTTCTAGCCACTCTCGCTCTTTTTTGGGATTTCCTATCGCCTTTCGGCCATCTGGTCCTATCCAAAAGCGGAGAAGATCTGACCGGCCAGTTCGTCTGGTGGCGCCAGTTCGGTTTTGAGGAGCTTCGAAAAGGGCACTTGGCCCTTTGGGATCCTCATCTCTTTTGCGGTGAGCCCTTTTTCGGCGGATTCCAATCCGCCCTGCTTTATCCTCCCAACTGGCTTTTCATGATCCTGCCTCTTCCTTTCGCGCTGAACTCCAGTATCGTCCTTCATGTTTTTTTGGGAGGCCTTTTGACTTACCTTTGGATCCGAGTCCGAGGATCCCATCCGACTTCCGCCCTGACGGCGGGTTTCGCCTTCATGTTCGGCGCCTCTTATTTCCTTCATATCGTCCCCGGACATTTGCCCAACCTTTGCACCATGGCCTGGATCCCTCTCGTCTTTTGCGCGGTCGACCTTTATTTAAAGGAGCAAAAGTTCCAATGGATCTTGCTCGGCATGTTCGCTTTGGCCATGCAGGTCTTCTCCGGCCATATTCAATACGTTTATTACACCGTGATCCTTTCCGGTTTCTACGCTCTTTTTCACTTGCCCAAGGCAAAGAGGCTTTCTTCTTTCAAGGGGTTGGTTTGTCTTTATGCCGGAGCGGGTCTGCTGACGGCGATCCAGCTTTTGGCCGGTTGGGACGCCGTCCGAGAGAGCGCCCGCGCGCAGGTGATGGACATCGATTTTTTGGATATCGCCGATATCACGCCTGAACGGTTCTGGTGCCTTCTCATGCCGGATTTTTTCGATGGCTGGAAAAATTACTGGGGCGGCGGTTTTTATTGGGAAGGACCGGTTTTCATCAGCGTGACGGCTTTTACGATGGTCCTCCTGGCCTTGAGGGTCTCCAAACATCCTCAAAAAAAGTTCTTCGGTCTTTTAGCGCTCTTTCTCACCCTGCTAGCGGTGGGCAAGCGGACCCCGCTTTTCGCCTTTTTTTGCGCCCATTTTCCCCTCTTCAGTAGTTTTCGCGGTATCGGCAAACTCAATATTTTTATCACGCTTTGTTTATTGGCCCTGGCGGCGATGGGAATGGACGCAGTGTTCGAAAAACTCGAAGCTCGGCGCAAATTGTCGGCGGGAACCTTATGGTCTGGTTTTATTTTTTTTCTTCTCGCGTTTTTCTTCCTTCTCGCGTCCCATTTTGGCGGCGGAAGAATTTTCTCGAAATTCTCGGAACACGTTCCGGGGATGGCGCTCAGCTTGGCGAAATGCGCCTTGACCCTGGCGGCCATCTCTCTGCTCTCGCGATGGAGTCTCAAACGGCCCTTGGTTATATATGGATTGGCGGGGTTGGCTTTTATCGAGCTTTTTTGTTTTGCCTGGTCGAACCGTCCTTATTTCGATCTTGATATGCTTCGCCGGGAAACTCAGGCGATTGAGAAAATTTATCAACAGGACCCGGGCGATTACCGGGTTTTTACTGGCTCCAACAATATCGTTCTGGGGACCTCCGGCGCGGGGGTTTGGGGAAATGATCCGACGGTTCCTCTTCGGTACGACCGCTTTTCGGTCCTCGTTTCGGCTTTGCGCGACGCGGGCAACCGGCCCAGCCGCCCTTTAGCGGATCCTTCGAAAGCCCTGGGATTGACGCGCCTCAAATACTCTTTTTACGAGAAGGACGGCCTGTTCACCGCTCAAAAGCTGAGACTTGTTCCAGCGGCTCGAGCGGTACTAATCCGTTATTGGGAAACCGCGCCGCTCGGGACCATTTGGAAGAATATCCTGGACCCGAAATTCGATCCCAAGAAAACCACTTGGCTGGAAATGGCGCCGGGTTTCGCGCCTGTCAGGGGCGTCGTGCGGGGAAAAGTGTCCTTAACGGACATTTCCACCGATGAGATCGAGGTGAGGGCCCTAGTGGAACAGCCGGCGGTTTTAGTGATGAGCGATAATTACAGTTCGGGCTGGAAAGCCAGGCCCCTTCCGGATTCGTCGCAATTCTCCTATCGAGTCGTTCCCGTGAATGGTTTTCAAAGAGCGGTGCCGCTTTTCGTGGGGAACAATCATTTCATCTTGGAATATCGTCCGACGTTATTCGTGGCCGGAAAATGGATCTCGTTGATGAGTTGGTTGTTTTTTGCCGCCGTTCTGTTCTGGACGGTTCTTTTCCGCCGCCATTCTTAGTCGGCTATAATGGGCTTACTCGATCCAAGAATTGGAAAACTTTCATGAAAACGGTCGCCGATCTTCACATGCATACCCATCATTCGGATGGAACGCTCAGCCCGGTCGAATTGGCCTGTTTGGCGAAGGCCCAGGGCGTGGACGCGGTGGCCCTGACCGACCACGACACCGTGAGCGGGATAGGGGAATTGGTCGAGGAAATGAACCGTTTGGGCTTGGAAGCCATTTCGGGCGTGGAGTTGTCCGCCCAGTTCGCGCCGGGAACCCTTCATATCCTCGGTTACGGATTCGATGTGGAGGGCCCCATCCGTCAAAGGTTGGAGAAATTTCAAAAAGCCCGGGCTGACCGTAACCCTCTGATCCTCGAGAAACTCAAGGCCCTGGGCATGTCCTTGACCCTTGAGGAAGTGAAAGAGATCTCCCAGGCGAAGAATCAAGTGGGACGTCCCCATATCGCCAAGGCGCTGGAGATCAAAGGCTACGTGAAAAGTTACGAGGAAGCTTTTGACAAGTACCTCACCAAGGGCGGGCCCGCTTACGTCACCAAAGCCGGTTGGTCGGCGCGGGAATGCGTCGATATGATCCATGGATCGGGCGGGGCCGCGGTGATCGCCCATCCCATTCAAATGAAACTCCAGGGAGCGGCCTTTCGTGAGAAAATAAAGGAACTCGCCGAGCTAGGAATGGATGGGATGGAAGTGGTCCATCCTGATCATTCGCCTGAGGACCAGAAGATGTTCGCGGCGCTGGCGGAAGAATTGGGACTTTTACCCACCGGTGGCAGTGATTTTCACGGCGCCCATAAGCCCGGCGTGCAGCTGGGGCAGGGAAGACCGCCCTACGCTTTTCTGGAGCGTTTAAGGGAACGGATCAAGCAGCGGAGAGCGGAGACCTAAGATGATGGAAGAAATAACGCCTGAACAATTCCTGGAAAGCGCCCAGACCTGGAAACCCGGGGAGGATTTCAAGGCGAAGGTCGAGCATCAACTCAAAGCGGCGGGTGTGCCCGAGGCGCTTATCCCTGAATTCGCGTCCGCTTTTCACCGCTGTGCCCAGAGTACTTACGATTACATCCAATATATCCATGAGTTGGCTACGACCAAGGAAGTGGATAAAAAGAACTTCATCCCCCTGGTAGCCCAATTGGTGGGCCTGGTGCAGGTCCTTCAAGATTCGGGAAAACTGTATCAGGAGGTCTTTAAAAAATACGACGGACTCACCCGTTCAGCCTTGACGAGGGACGAGTTCGACACGGTCTATTACGACGCGATCCAGAATATCGAGCTGCGGGTCTTGTTGAAGAAAGTCATCGATGAGGTGGAGATCGTCCTACAGTCCTTCTCGCTGGTCAGCCAGGACCTGACGGGCATCCAATGCGTGGATCTTTACGAGACCAGCATCCGTTTTCAACTATTCCTGCAGTATTTCATGAGCAAACACAAGTTTTCCAGCGAAGAACTTTGGTCCATACTTTTCGATGTTTACAGCCAGGTTTCGGAACTGGAAGGATTTTCGGTGGAACCTACCGCGGATCAACTGAACGATATGCAGCAAAAGATCCAGAAGTACAAAACCAACTAAACAATCTAGCCACAGATGAACACGGATTAACGCAGATAAATCTTTAATTTTTGCTAAAGATTTATCGTCAATCCCTCATATGCCGCGATAGTGTTCGGGAAGAGTTTTTTGGCGTTCGTTTCCTTCGCCGCGATCATCGCGTCATCATGGTTTGGATCGTGATGATAAAGGACCAGCTGTTTCACGCCCGCTTCCTGCGCGACCTTGCAGGCCATCTCGGGGGTGGAATGACCGTAGCCTTGGGTGGTCATGGGGCCGATGTACTGTTCCATCGTGTATTGGGCGTCGTGGATCAAGATATCCGCGCCTTTGGCGAACTGAATGAGGCGGCGGTCGCCTTCCGCATAGCCTTCAATGTCCGTGGCGTAAACGATCGTTTTGCCCGCGAATTGTAACTTGTAAACGATCGATCCGCTTTTAGGATGGTTGTAGGCGCGGTATTGGGTCACGATAACCTTGTCCTTGCCGGTCTGAGTGACGGGACCGCTTCCCCGTTCGGGATCGTTGCCTTCGGCCAGCACGATGTGGTCGGTGCTTTTTAAGGTGCCGATGTGTTTGATCGAGTTGGTCTCATCGAAGTCCACTGGAAAGAACATCTGGTCCATCAACATGTCCAAAATATATTTCAGGTCATTCGGCTGGCCCACGGGCGCGTAGCAGGAGGGTCCATAGATGAATAAAGAAGCGTCGCCGATGAACAGGGGCACGAAAAAAGGTAAACCCATGATGTGGTCATGATGTGTGTGAGAGATCAATAAGGTGACCCTGAGTTTTTTTAGTTTTTCTTTGTTGGCGAAGAAATTTTTGACCAACTCCTGTCCGGCGCCGACGATACCCGTGCCGGCGTCCAAAAAGATGGTTTGATCAAGGACATTCACTTGGACGCAGGAGGAATTGCCGCCGATCTTGAGCGTGCTGACGCCGGGAACCGGGATACTGCCCCGAACGCCCTTGAAAGTGATGTTGAAATCGTGAGCCATGAAATCTCCTCAGCGCCAAATAGGTTGGCAACCTGTTTATTATTCCAAAAAAGGGGGCTTTTGCAAGAACCCTTTGTTCACGGCTCCCAGCGGGCCCTTGTTCCGCAGTGGACGCAATCGGGGGCTTTTTCTCCCGTTTTGAGGTAAATGCTGACCACTCGATTCTCGGCGGCACAAGTGACGCAAAGATGGGGCCCTGTATAGAGAAGAAGCTCTCCGGGTTTGCGGGCGGAGATATCGATGTTCATCTTTTGTCCCGCGCCGGTCGAAGGATCAGCTTGAGGATCCAGGGGTGTGCCGGAAGGTAATGTTTCCATTATTTCTTCTCCGATGAAATCCACCATTTTTGGGGAACCTTGTCGGTCGAATAAGTTTTCAGGATCTTACCCAACCTCGAATCTACTACATAAGATAAAGCTTTGAAGTTTTTTTCAGGGTGAGGGTTTTTGGACGTCGGATAAACAAAACCACCATAGGTCATTTCGATAAGAACTTCAGTGTCATCTGGAGATAAGTCGATTGCTTCTGGAAGGATTAAAAGACCGGCCGCCCACGCATTGCCGCAAGGAAATGTTGTTTTAATTTTACTTTTTGGGTAAAGCGAATCGTATCGAGCTATTACTCGGAGATCGATCCTCCGCTTTTTCATCGTTGAAAGTTCCACGATGAATATCTGATTGGCCTTTGACGCGAAATAGTCATTGACCAGGACGAGTTTTTTCAGATGTCCAAGAATTGGTTCGATTATTCGTTCGTGCTCATAAAAAAGAAAGGGTTTTGAATCGGTGTTTAATTGAAGATATTCTTTTCGCTGATCATGCACATCAATTTTTGTAAACCAAAGAGTGCCGTCTTCCAAAGTTTTGGCTGTTGATGGATTCCATTCATCGCCGCCGAGCAAAGGACTGCTCAAGAGGAGTAAGCCCACCAATGTTGGAAATGTTTTCCGCATATATCTCCAATAAAAAAGCCCCGTCTTTCTCAAGCGCGGGGCTTTTCGTCCTGCCGACTTAAAATTATTTCTTGGTCTTGGCTTTCGCTTTGGGAGCCGCTGATGTTTCAGCCGCGCTTTTTTGTTTGGTCCAGTTGAGCAGCCCGCCGGCCACGATGATCTCCTGCTGACGGTCCGTCAAACCATGCACCACCTGGATGGATTTTCCGGTCGTGAGATCCTTGACCGGGAAAGGGTGATCGACCTTCATCACCTGGGCCAAGTCGGGGATCTCCAGCTTGTCGCCCTGTCCGATGGAATCGTAATCGGAAGCCTGCACGAAAGTGAGCGGCAAGATCCCAAAGTTGATCAGATTGGCGCGGTGGATGCGGGCGAAACTTTTGACCAGCACGGCCTTGAGTCCCAGGTACATCGGGGCCAAAGCGGCGTGCTCTCGGGAAGAACCCTGCCCGTAATTCTCGCCGCCCACCACGAATCCGCTGCCCGCTTCTTTGGCGCGCTTGGGGAAAGTGGGGTCGATGATGTTGAACACGAATTCCGAGATGGCCGGGATGTTCGAGCGCAAGGGAAGGACTTTCGAACCCGCCGGCATGATGTGGTCGGTGGTGATGTTGTCCACGACTTTCAACAGAACGGGACCTTCCAATTTATCCGCCAGAGGCAGGTTGATCGGGAGCGGCTTGATGTTCGGGCCGCGCAGGACTTCCACTTTTTTAGGGTCCTTGGCGGGCGGGATGATGCCGTTATCGTCCCACACGAACTTTTCAGGGATATCTACCTTGGGCATCTTGCCTAAAGCCGTGGGATCGGTGATCTTGCCGCTCAAAGCGCAAGCCACGCAGGTCTCAGGGGAAGCCAGGTAAACTTTCGCGTCGCGCGTTCCCGAGCGGCCCTCGAAGTTGCGGTTGAAACTGCGGATGGAAACAGCGCCCGAAGCGGGGGCCTGGCCCATGCCGATGCAAGGTCCGCAAGCGGACTCGATGATGCGGGCGCCGGAGGAGATGATGTCGGCCAAAGCGCCGTTCTTGGCGATCATCTCGAAGACTTGCTTGGAACCTGGGGTGACGGTCATCGAAACGTTCGGGTGGATGTGCTTGCCCTTGAGCATCTTGGCCACCATCATCAGGTCGCTGTAAGAGCTGTTGGTGCAGGACCCCACGCAGACCTGTTGAACATCGATGCCCTTGAGCTTGGAAACCTCGATCACGTTGTCCGGGCTATGGGGTTGGGCGATCAAAGGCTGCAGCTTGTTGAGGTCGATGATGAGTTCCTCGTCGTAGCTGGCTCCCGGATCGGCGGCCAAAGGCGTCCAATCCTTGCCGCGGCCCTGGGCCTTCATATATTCACGGGTCTTCTCGTCCGAGGGGAAAATGGAGGTCGTCGCGCCGAGCTCAGCGCCCATGTTCGTGATGGTTGCCCGGGCTGTGGCCGACAGGCTCTTTACGCCCTGGCCGGTATATTCCAAGATGCGGCCTACGCCGCCCTTGACGGTCAACTTCCGCAAGACTTCCAGGATGATGTCCTTCGCGGTCACCCAGGGCTGTAATTTGCCCTTCAGTTCCACGCGCAAGACCTTCGGCATCGTCATATAGAAGGGACCGCCGCCCATGGCCACGGCGATATCCAGACCACCGGCGCCGATGGAGATCTCGCCCAACCCGCCGCAAGTGGGGGTATGGGAATCCGAGCCTAAAAGGGTCTGTCCCGGGATGGCAAAGCGCTCCAAATGAACTTGGTGGCAGATGCCGTTACCGGGACGGGAGAAGTAAACCCCGTGCTTGGCCGCGACCGATTGCAGATAGCGGTGGTCATCGGCGTTCTCGAAACCGGTCTGAAGCATGTTGTGGTCGACATAAGAGACGGAAAGCTTGGTCTGGACCTGGGGAACCCCGATGGCCTCGAACTGGAGATAAGCCATGGTGCCGGTGGCGTCCTGGGTGAGGGTTTGGTCGATGCGGATGCCCACTTCCTGGCCCGCCTCAGCGGTGCCCGAGATCAGGTGGGCGTTAATGATCTTTTGAACCAGATTCAATCGCTTGCTGTTGGCGGCCATGCGTTCCTCCATAGGTATATAAGGTAAGGATAGGACTTCGATGATGAAGAAGGCCTATTATGGGTCTGGGCCCTAGGGCAATTCAACCCTAAATCAGGTTCAAAACAATGGAAAACAAGGCCCTTTTATCCCGAGGCTCAGGTTGTTCCTGGACAACCGTAAAATTTTTCCTCTACGCTTTTAATTTAAGAGGTTGGTCTTTATCTTGGAAGAGGGAGTCCCGATGGCCAACACTATTCTAACGATCGAGGGGATGAGTTGCGCTTCCTGCGCGGCGACCATCGAGCGTCACCTGAAGGCGGTTCCCGGCGTGACCGGAGCCTCCGTCAACTTCGCCTCTCAAAAAGCTTATGTACAAACCGATCCCAGTCTTCAGGATCCCTCACTGCTCGAAGCGGCGGTCGTCCAGGCGGGTTACTCGGCGAAGCCTTATGTCTCCCAACAACGTCCCTCCCAAATGAATCAAGAGGACGAAAGGCGGTTCGCCTGGCGGCTGGTCTTCAGCGGGCTTTTCATTCTGCCCTTTCTAATGCAGCACCTTCTGATGTTGCTACGGTCGGATTTTCAGTTTTCCCCTTTCGTTCAGTTCATGTTCGCCGCGCCGATCTTTTTACTCGTCGGCTGGCCTTTTTACCAAGCCGCTTTGAAAGCCCTTCGGCATGGGCAGGCCACCATGGATACCCTTGTTTCGCTCGGCACCTCCGCGGCTTTTTTCGCCTCTTTACCCGCTCTGTTTCGGATGCCCGTCGAACTCTATTTCGATACGGCCAGTTTTATTTTGTTCCTCATTGTGTTGGGGCGCTATTTGGAGATCCACTCCAAGCGCCGCGCGAACCGGGCTTTGGAAATGCTGGTCAACTTGCGACCCCGCATCGCCCACGTGCTCAAGGAAACGCGTCTGATCGATCTGCCGGTCGAACAGGTGGTTCCGGGCGACCAGCTTTCCATCCGGCCTGGGGAATCTATTCCTGTGGATGGACAGGTCCTCGAGGGCAAAGGCACGGTGGATGAGTCGTTGTTGACGGGGGAATCCTTGCCGGTGGAAAAAAGACCGGGGAATCCCATGTTCGCCGGCTCCTTGAACGGCACGACCACCTTGATGATGCTGGCCAAATCGGTGGGAGAGGAAACGGCGCTGGCCCATATGATCCGGCTGGTAGAAGAAGCGCAGGGGTCCAAGGCGCCGGCACAGAAAATGGCGGATCAGGCGGCTTCTATTTTCGTTCCGATCGTCATTGTTTTGGCGGCGGCGACCATCCTGGGATGGGCTTTCCTGGCAGGCCAGCCCGCGGCGGTCGGTCTACGGCACGCCATCGCGGTCCTGGTCATCGCCTGTCCCTGCGCACTGGGATTGGCCACGCCGATCGCGCTCATGGCCGGGATCGGTGTAGCGGCCCAGCGGAGCATCCTCATCCGCAGGGCGGAAGTTTTGGAAATGTCCCGCGACATCGATGTGATCGTGTTCGATAAAACGGGGACCTTGACCGAGGGTAAGCCCCGGCTCGTCGATCTGTTGGTGGTCGGGGAATATGACGAGGAAAGACTCCTGCGCTACGCGGGAGCCATCGAGATGGGAACGAACCATCCTTTGGCGTCGGCGGTCTTGAAAGAGACCATGATCCTGGACCTTATTTTGCCTCAGACCGAGCACGTAACGGAAGTTCCCGGCGCGGGTATCCAGGGAATGGTGGAAGGACGCCTGGTGGTCATCGGGACCAAGGCTTATGTGGAGTCGCTGGAGGGCGTCCTCGCCTCGCCCCAGGTGCGTGCGAACGCGGAAGCCTACCGGCAGGCCGGCCAGACGGTTTCCCTGATGGCGGTGGACGGAAAGATCGTCGCGATCTTCGTGATGGAAGACCCGCCCCGCGCCAATTCCAAAGAGGTGGTGGCGAAGCTTAAAAGTCTTGGAGTCCTGACGCATTTAGCCACCGGGGACGGGGAAGTGGTGGCCCGCCGCGTGGCGGACCGCATCGGAGTGGATGTGGTGAGAGCCCACATGAAACCCGAGGATAAAGTTGGCTATGTGCGGGAACTTCAAAAGCAAGGTTTGAAAGTGGCGGTGGTAGGCGATGGTTACAACGACGCGGCGGCTTTGATGGCGGCGGACCTGGGCATCGCGATGGGCACGGGGACCGACGTGGCGAAGGAAGCGGGCGACGTGGTACTCATCCAGGGCCACCTGGCGAAGGTCGCGGAAGCGGTCCAGATATGCCGCGCGACTTACAACGTCATCCGGCAAAATCTTTTCTGGGCTTTCGGCTACAACATCGTCGCTTTACCCCTGGCGGTTTTCGCCCAGGTCCCGCCGGTCTTGGCCGCGGCGGCCATGTCCTTTTCGTCCCTCGCGGTGGTCCTTAATGCCCTTCGGT
>CAYXYA010000018.1:0-2248 GCA_964469185.1 uncultured bacterium
GATGAAGTTTGTGGCGACGGTCGAGGTCAAGCCGGTGTTCAAGTTGAAGGACTATAAAAAGCTGAAGATCAAAAAAGAAGAGACCAAAGTGCTTGAGGCGGATGTGGACAAGGCGTTGGACCAAATGCGCGAACAGTTGGCGCAGTTTATTCCCGTGGAAGACCGCGCTTCCCAAAATGACGACTTGGTGGTCATCGATTTCGAGGGCAAGCTCGACGGCAAGGTCTTTGAGGGCGGAAAGTCGAGCCGCTATCCGGTCTTGCTGGGATCGCAAAGCCTATTGAAAGATTTCGAGGCGAACCTGGTCGGGCTGAAAAAAGACGAATCCAAGACCTTCAAACTTACTTTCCCCGCGGATTACGGGAAAAAGGACCTGGCTGGAAAAGAAGTCGAGTTCACAGTGAAGGTTCACGAGATCAAGATGAAGAAGCTCCCGATGGTGGACAATGATTTCGCCAAGGAAGCGGGCAAGGCCGAGACGGTGAAAGAACTCCGCGAGAAATTGGAAACCCAGATCAAGGCCGGTAAAGAACTGGAACAACGCTCGAAGATGATCGAGCAGATCGGCGAAAAGTTGATCGCCTCCCATGGGTTCGATATCCCGGCTTCCCTCATCGACCAGGAACAGCAACGGCTGGTCCGCCAGGCCGTGGAGCGTTTACGGGGCCAGGGTATGGACCCGAACCAACTGCCGGACGAACAGAGAAAACAACTGGTGGAGAACCTAAGGCCCATTGCCCAGAAGAATGTGCACATGGCCTTGATCGTAGAGAAGATCACTTCGGGCGAGAATATCGCGACCACCGAAAGGGATGTTGAGGCTTATATCCAAAAGACGGCGGTCAGCATCAACCAGTCCGCCGATGTGGTGAAACGCTACCTTCTTCAACAGGGGAATATGGATTCCATTAAAGAGTGGATCCAGTACGAGAAGACCCTTGATTTTTTGATCGCGGAAGCCAAGATTGAGACTGCGTAATAGATTAACCATTACCGCCAAGTGCGCAAAGGTCGCCAAGGTAAACACAAACTAGGATTTTGGTTAAAGATCAGATGCGGTATAAGATTAAAGATGTCGTTAAATCAATCAGATTATGTCTTATTTGGCGAACTTGGCGAACTTAGCGGTAAAAGTTTGCAGTTATGTTGAGACTTTAATTCTAGTCCGGAGGACTGTATGGCATTGATCCCAATTGTGGTCGAACAGACGAACCGCGGGGAAAGGTCTTATGACATTTATTCCCGCCTGCTCAAAGACCGCATTGTCATGCTGGGCACGGCGATCAACGACGATGTGGCCAACACCATCATAGCCCAGCTTCTATTCCTCGAGTCCGAGGATCCTGAAAAGGACATCAGCCTTTACATCAACAGCCCGGGCGGCGTGGTCACGTCGGGTCTGGCTATTTATGACACCATTCAGTTCATGAGAGCCCCAGTTTCCACCATTTGTCTGGGACAGGCGGCGAGCATGGGCGCGGTCCTTTTAGCGGCGGGAGCCAAGGGCAAGCGATTCGCCCTGCCGAACGCCCGCATCATGATCCACCAGCCTTCCGGCGGCACGCAGGGACAAGCCACGGATATCGAGATACAGGCGCGTGAGATCCTCAAGATCCGGGAGAAACTCAATAAGATCCTGGCTGACCATACCGGTCAGTCTTTGAAACGCATTAGCGACGACGTGGAACGGGACTTTTTCATGTCCTCGGAAGAGTCCAAGACCTATGGTTTGATCGATGACATTCTTTTGAAGAGACCCGAAAGCAAGAAGAAGTAACGGAGAGAGTATGGCGGGCGATAAAGACAAATCTTCTTTTTTGAGATGCTCCTTCTGCGGTAAGACGCAGGACGAGGTGAAGAAGCTCGTCGCCGGGCCGACGGTTTATATCTGCAACGAGTGCGTGGCCCTTTGCAACGACATCCTAAAGGAAGAGGATAAAGGCGAACCCAAGTCCACCGCCAAACCGAAGCTCTCCGTCCCCAAGCCCGTTGAGATCAAAGACGTCCTCGATGAATATGTCATCGGACAGGAGAAGGCCAAGAAGATCCTGTCAGTCGCTGTTCACAACCATTACAAGCGCCTCGTGGTGAAGAGCGGCCCGCAAGACGTGGAACTCTCGAAGAGCAATGTCCTTCTCATCGGACCTACTGGTGTAGGCAAGACCCTTTTGGCCCAGACCCTGGCCCGGGTGTTGGATGTACCTTTCGCGGTCGCGGACGCGACCACCTTGACCGAGGCGGGTTATGT
>CAYXYA010000018.1:2258-14296 GCA_964469185.1 uncultured bacterium
AGCGGGTTACGTGGGCGAAGACGTGGAGAACATCATCCTCAAACTCCTTCAGAACGCCGAATTCGACGTCTCGCGTGCGGAGCGGGGGATCATCTACATCGACGAGATCGACAAGATCAGCCGCAAGTCCGAGAACGCCAGCATTACCCGCGATGTCTCCGGCGAAGGTGTTCAGCAGGCCCTTTTGAAGATCATCGAGGGAACCGAAGTCAATGTGCCGCCGCAGGGCGGCCGCAAACATCCTCACCAGGAATATATCAAGGTCGACTCAAGCAATATCCTTTTCA
Source organism: uncultured bacterium (assembly GCA_964469185.1). GTDB lineage: Bacteria > Oederibacteriota > Muellerivitia > Muellerivitales > Muellerivitaceae > CAYXYA01. The sequence continues at coordinate 2,546 of CAYXYA010000018.1, forward strand.
TCTGCGGCGGGGCTTTTGTGGGTCTGGAGAAATTGGTGGAGACGCGCTTGGGACGGCGCAGTATCGGCTTCAAGGGACAGGCGCTGAGCCGTCAGGAAAAGAAACTCGGCGAGTTGTTCGATCAGGTGCAGCCGGAAGACTTGATCAAGTTCGGGCTCATCCCCGAGTTCATCGGTCGTTTGCCGGTGGTCGCCGCTTTGAACGAGCTGGACGAGGCCGCTTTGGTTCGGGTCCTGACCGAACCCAAGAACGCTTTGACCAAACAATACCAGCGCTATTTCGAGATCGAGAACGTGAAGCTCAAGTTCACGCCCGAGGCCTTGCAGGCCGTAGCCAAAGAGGCCATCAAACGCCAATCCGGTGCCCGGGGTTTAAGGGCCATCCTGGAAGAATCGATGATGGAACTCATGTACGACATTCCCTCACGTAAAGACATCAAGGAAGTGGTCATCACCGAGGGCGTGCTCCTGAAAAAAGAAGAGCCGATCATCGTGTATCAGAAGAGCCGCGGTGAAAACACTGCTTAAAACCCCTTAACCACGAAGGGCACCAAGGGCACGAAGAACAGCTCTCACCAAGAACACCGAAAAAGAACCTTAGAGTTTGGGACCCAAAGAATAGTTATGTAATCTTCAATCGAAATATTGGTTTGCGTTTTCCTTGGTGCCCTTTGTGCCCTTAGTGATTCAATCTGAATTGGTGGTTCAAGATGCGTTTTTTTGATTTCAATCCCGCCTCCAACAAACCTCTCATCCATTTAGCCCATGCCAATGGTTTTCCGCCCTCCACTTACGTTCGCGCGATAAGCCCGCTCTTGTCCGATTATCATGTCGTTTCTTTTTATGCCCGGCCCTTCTGGGGCGAATACTCGGCTGACACCTTGAAAGACTGGTCCATCTTTGGCGATGATCTTTTGACCGGATTGAAAGAGATATCGGCGAAAAAGATCATCGCTATCGGGCATAGTCTCGGCGGGGTGGCGACCCTCTACGCGGCGGTCAAAACTCCCGACCTTTTCAGCCATGTCATCCTGATAGACCCCACCATGCTGCCGCCTGCTTTTTTGCGAAAGGTGTGGTTCTTGAAGTGGTTCGGAATGGAAACTCGCAAGGAACTAGTCCAGGGCGCGTTAAGACGCCGCCGCCAATGGGCAAACCGTGAAGAGGCTTATCGATCCTTCAAAACGAGGCCTCTTTTCAAGGCTTGGCCGGATGAAACCATTTGGGCCTATGTAGACGGCATGACGGCTCCGGATGAGGCGGGCGGGATCAAACTTATCTATCCACCTGAGTGGGAAGCGAAGATCTACCGGACCATTCCTACCGATGTTTGGAAATTCGCCGGTCGATTGACCCAGCCGACCTTGGTGATCCGGGGTGAGACCTCGAATACCTTCACGGCGGATAGCGAGAAAGCTTTCCGGAAGGCGAAACCCAGCGCTTCTTTCGCGGTGGTGAAAGACGCGGGGCATCTAGTACCACAGGAAAAACCTGAGGAAGTGGGACGTCTTATCCTTGAGTTTTTAAATCGTTAAATCTTATCAACCATTCAAATTTCCAACATAAAAAGCCTCTGCATTAACTTTGTGAAACATTTCACAATGAATCTTGACAGCTTTTAGCAGTCCGTTATACTAAGCCTTACTTTGTGAAATGTTTCACAAAGTATCTAAAAAGGCCTTATTTTCGGCCTAAATACCCGGTTTCCACATCCCTCTCACCTCTCCGCCGGTCATCCAAAGAGGCTTTTATGCTTAAAAAATATGTGATGGCCCCTGGGCCTACTCCTATTCCGGCGGAGGTTCTGGCTGAAGCCAGTCTTCCCATCATCCACCACCGTACTCCTCAATTTCAGGCCATTTTCAAGGCGGCCAATGACGGGCTTCAGCTCTTCTTTAGGACCCAGAACCCGGTCATGACCTTTGCCTCTGTCGGCACAGGCGCCATGGAGTCGGCTGTCGCCAACCTGACCTCGCCCGGAGAGAAAGTGCTCGTGGCGTCCTCGGGACATTTCGGCAACCGCTGGGCGGAGATTGCTAAGGCTTATAACCTGGTACCGGACCTTTATGAGGCCGAATGGGGCAAAGCGGTGGACCCTGAAGAAGTCCGCAAAAGGCTGAAAGCTTCGCCCGACACCAAGCTTCTTTTTACGACCTTGAACGAAACCTCGACCGGAAATGTGAATGATATCCAAGCGCTGACGAAGATCGCCCACGAAGCGGGCGCCATCATCGTGGTGGACGCGATCTCCGGTCTGGGCGCTGTCCCTTGCGAGACCGACGCCTGGGGTGTGGATGTGATCCTGTCGGGCTCCCAAAAAGGTTTCATGATCCCGCCGGGATTGGCCTTTGTCGCCATCAACGCGGCGGGGGTGGCGAAGAACAAAACGGCGAAGAGCCCCCGGTTTTATTTCAGCTACGAGAAGGCGCTTAAAAAACTGACCGAGGAAAAGATGCCGGATACGCCCTGGACTCCGGCCATTTCACTGGTGATCCAATTGAAGAAGGCCCTTGAGTTGATCCACGCGGAGGGCATGGAAAAAACGTGGCAGAGACACGCGGCCTTAGCGAAAGCTACGCGGGCCGGTGTGGAGGCTTTGGGGCTCAAGCTTTTCGCCCCTACGGCGCCGTCAGCGGCTTTGACTTCCGTGTACTCTCCTGAAGGCATCGACAGCGGGCTTATCAATAAGACCTTCCGCGACGTTTACGGCATCAGCATCGCGGGCGGGCAGGGAAAGATGAAGGGCAAAATTTTCAGGCTGGGCCACTTGGGTTACGCCGATGGTTCGGACGTGCTTTTGGAGATCGCCCGGCTGGAAATGGTCCTGCATAAAGTGGGTAAAAAAGTTCCTTTGGGCGCAGGCGTGAAGGCCGTCGAAGAAGTTCTGTTGGCCGAAAATCTATAAGCGGAGTCCGACATGTTCAAAGTGCTCATTACCGATAAGCTTTCCGATCTGGGGATGGATGTTTTCAAGAAAGAAAAAGACATCCAAACTGAAGAGGTGTTCGGGAAAAGTCCTGAGGAATTAAAGGCCATCGTTGGCAACTACGACGCCTGGGTCATCCGAAGCGGCACGACGGTGACGGCGGACCTTATCAAGGCGGCCACTAAGCTCAAGATGATCGGACGCGCCGGCGTGGGTGTGGACAACGTCGACCTGGAAGCCGCCACCAAGCGCGGCATCATCGTGATGAATACGCCTGATGGGAACACCATTTCCACCTCCGAACACACCATCGCCATGCTGATGGCCATGGCCCGCAAGATCCCGCAGGCCCAACAGTCGCTCAAAGAAAAGAAGTGGGAACGCAGCAAGTTCACCGGCTGCGAGTTGAACGAGAAGATCCTCGGTGTGGTGGGGTTGGGCCGTATCGGCACTAACGTGGCCCGCAAGGCTATCGGCCTGGGCATGCGCATCTTGGCTTACGATCCCTATGTGGATCCGGCCAAGAACAAGGGGCATGAGTTCGAGATCGTGACGCTCGAGGACATCATCAAGAAGTCGGACTTCATCACCGTGCATACGCCTTTGACCAAAGAAACCAAGGGGCTTATCAGCGCCAAACAGATCGCCCTGATGAAAGACGGTGTCCGTTTGATCAATTGCGCCCGCGGCGGGATCATCGATGAGGCCGCGCTTTATGAAGCGGTCAAAAGCGGCAAAGTGGCCGGCGCCGCCCTGGACGTTTTTGAGAAGGAACCGCCCTTTGACAATCCGCTCTTGACCCTGGAGAACGTGGTTTGTGTGCCGCATTTGGGTGCCGCCACCCAGGAAGCCCAAGTGAACGTGGCCGTCGTTGTGGCGGAGCAAATGGTGGAAGCTTTGAAGGGCGGCCGGGTGAAGAACGCGGTGAATATGCCGTCCCTCGACCCCAAGGTTTTGGAAGAGTTGAAACCCTACTTAAGTCTGGTGGAAAAGATCGGGTCGTTTCACGCTCAGTTGGCTGAGTCCTATATCAAACAGATCCAGGTGGAGTACAGCGGCGAGGTGACCAAGTACGACACCAAGCCCCTGACCTTGAGTCTGGTGAAGGGCATCCTCGAAAAAAGCATGAGCGAATCGGTCAATTATGTGAACGCGCTTTTTCTCGCTAAGGAACGGGGTTATGAGATATCCGAAACCGTCAGCAATAGCGCGGCGGATTACGCCTCTTTGATCAAGGTGACCGTCAAGAACGAAAAGGGAAGTCATGCCATCGCCGGAACTGTTTTCGGTAAGACGGAATTCCGCATCGTCAATTTGGATGGCAATACGACCGACTTCACGCCCGAGGGCTACATGATCTGGATGGCGCATCACGACCGCCCCGGCATCGTGGGTCGGTTGGGAACGGTGCTTGGCAGCAACAACGTGAACATCGCGGGTCTTTATGTGGGCCGCCAGGAAGTCGGCGGAAAAGCGATCGCCATGGTGAACGTGGATAACGAAGTGCCCGAAAAGGTGATGGCTGAGCTTCGCGAGATACCGCATATTCAAGACCTGAAGTTCGTGAAGTTTTAAGTTCTTCAACCGTTTGTGTTCGATGAAATCGGACAAAAGACCGTTCAAATCCCTGTTTTCTTGACAGGTTCTCGGTGGAGGGTTAACCTAAATGACTATGAAATCAAAGTCTTTATTGCTTCTAGCCTTCCTCGGAAGTTTAGTTTTTTCGGGGATCGTTTCTTCTTTGACCGCCGCTCCCGAGTTCTGGACCAGCGAAAGCGTCACTTCCACCCCGATCGAACCTCCGGACGTTGACACGGTCAAGCAGCCCGCCGCTTATCAAACAGCTACGCCCACTCCGATCGTCGTTCCCACGGTCGAAGCCGCGGCGCCCACTCCCACGCCTTTGCCAGGACTCAAAGCCATAGACCCCACGATGGCGGCTATTTTTTCCGCGGTTGTGCCGGGGTCGGGACAGGTCGTCGCCAACGATCCCTTGAGGGGTTTCGTGATTGCCAGCCTTTTTGGGGTTGGACTCTGGCAGACCATCGATAGTCTCCAGTTGGTAAAGGACTCGAACGGGAAATTAGTATCAAAAGACGAGAACCTCGGCAGTTTGCTTGGACTGGGTACCTTGGCGGTCTATGGTTTCGGGATCCAGGACGCGTTCGATACCGCGGACAAGTACAATAAAAAGAACTACTTAACCCTCAATTTGGGGATCTCACCGCGACTGGGTGCCAGCCTCGTTTATAATTTCTAGTGGACGAAGCCATGCGACAAACCGCGGGCGCTATCCGCTTCAAGCCTGGCTCCAGATCTCTGTTCATCGTTTTCCTTTTCGGCCTCTGGTTCCATCCTTTTTCTTCCGCCCGCGCCATTGAGCTTGACCCCTATCCGGTCTATGACGCTTTTCACGATGAGTTTTCCATCGCGTTTTACCGCGAAGAAAAACCCAATTGTTTTTGGGTCAATACAGGTTTGCCGGACGTTTTTTTCAACGGCGTCAGCCAGATATCGCCGCCTTCCTCGAGCACCGTGACCTACGACCTCAAGGGGATCGAGTACGGACTGCGTTTCAGCGGTTGGGTCACCGACCAATGGCGGTTCACCGCCACGATCCCTTTCGAGGCGAACGTGATGCACGGTTCCGCGGGCGTGACCACTATCCATAACTTGGAGCAGTTCGGCGACCTGGAGATTGGGACCGTCTTTCTCCTGGACGGAAAAAGGCAAAAGGGTAATTTTATCGGGTTAGACGGGTGGTTCCGCTTCGCGACCGGCACAAATCCCTTCACTCAGCCCTATCCCATTTTGTCCAGCGGAAGGGGAGCTTCCAGCGGAGCCTTGGGCGTCATCGCGGGGCAGGATTTTTGGAACGAGTTTTCCGTTCTCGAGAGTTTCCATTATGAGCAAACCCTGCCGATAACGCTCGACGCGGCGAACACCGCCGGCTTCGCGGCGGGAACCTTCCAGTGGCCGGATAATGTCGAGGCTTTGGGAAGGATCGAGTGGCATTTCTTCCACCGCGCTCAACGGGAGGCATCGCTGTTCTATCAGTTCAGCATGCGCACGGGCGGGTTGATGCTGCTCAACGGCCAGTCCCAGACCTACGGCCAGGTCTATGAGGACCTTGGTGGAGGGAACCTTGTCCCCTTCGCGACGACCAATCAACTTTTCTCGTCCACGGCCGGTCTGTTGATGAGGATCGATAACGAATTCAGCGCTGAAGTGGATGTTTCCAACTTCCCGACTTATTTTATTACCCCCCGATATTTCCCGGATGGAGGGTTAGTACTTTCGCTCTCTCTGATCTTTAGGCCGTTTTAATCTTCCGAAGGAAAGTGAAAAGTTCCGATAGTAATGAGTTTTAAATTGGAGTGTTTCGCCTGTTCACCAATTGTTATGGCAATTGGTGCAACCAAATCTCGTCGCTCGCCTTGAGGGCTCGCAACAGGTGGATTTTTCAGCGAAAAGTGCCAATTGTTAAGTTGACAGTTTTTGCATGGAAGGGTTAAAGTACAAAGGTTTTCGGCCTTGTCTGAGAGTTTAAAACGTTATTTTGGAGCGAGGGTTCAATGATCGTTTGTCCTACGTGCCAAGCGGAAAATCCAGCTGGTACCAAAATATGTGTTAAATGCGGTACGGAACTCCCTCAACCGGTAGGCGCGCCAGCCGACGCGAAGGCCGAAGCCGCCGACCCGAGCGCTCCTCGTAAATCATTCGGCGTCAAGGATATGGTCCGCGATCTCGTCGATTTCTGCTGGTTGCTTTTGATCATCTTTGGCATTTTGCTGATCTTTTTGGGCGAGGTCACCCACTGGAATTTCCGCTTCACCCAGACCGAACAGGTCAAACTTCATGTGAAACCTGAAATGGGCCACAGGCAGATGGGAACATCGGAAGGACGCAAGCCGCTGGAATACGGAAACCCTTCTTCCTTTTACCGTAAAGGAAAAAGACAGTTCGATTCCCATCATTATCAATCTTCGTTCAATTATCTCCGCCAGGCTTTGCAGATCGACCCCACTTACGCTCAGGCTTATTTTGGGATGGGTTTTCTTTACGCGCGGTTCGACATGAACGACGCGTCGATCCGAATGTACGAGATGGCCCTTCGGTTCGACCCGAACCACATCGAGGCGATGAACAATCTGGCGATGATGTATTTCCACTCGGGCAATTACGACGACGCCCTCGAGCTTATCCAAAAGGCGGTCGCGATGAACGATACCGCCGACGGCGAATACAACATGGGCAGTATTTACCTGGAACGGAACCAACCCTCAGAAGCTATCGCGGCGTTCGAAAAAGCGGTCAAGATGAGGCCTAACGACCCTTCGATCTTCAATAACATGGCTTTGGCTTACGAGAAGGCAGGGAGAAAACAGGAAGCGGAAGATAGCTGGAACAAGGTCCTGAAGTACTCGGATAACGCCGACCTGCTTCAACAGGCCAAGACGCATTTGGACTTTTTGGAGAGCCAGCCCCAAAGCTGATCGAAGTTTAAAATTGAATGAAGTGAATTGAAAACCAGCCAAGACTACTTCGGCTGGTTTTTTATTTTGCCATAAAGTTTGAAGAGTTCCTTGAAGGCCCGCAAAATGACTGAAAGTTTGGCTCCGGTCTGGGTCCCCGCGACGCGGGGATAGTGGGTGACGCCGACTTCCACGAACCGAAAACCGGCGCGATTGGCCCGGGCCAGAAGCTCGGTAGAGACCATGGCGCCGCCCGCGCTTAGTGCCACTTTGTCGATCACTTTACGTTTGATCATCTTGAAGGCGCAATCCACGTCACGGACCTTGAATCCGAAGAGCATTTTGACCAGTGAACCCCACAAAAAGGCGTTTAGCTTGCGGAGCGAGGAGTCGCGCCGGTTCTTGCGGTAGCCCAGGATCAGATCGGCTTCATCCAACTTCTCGACCAAGAGGCATATCTCCCGCAGGTCGAACTGCAGATCCCCGTCGGTGAAAAAGACCAGGTCGTATTGGGACGCGTTGTAACCGGAGATCACCGCTCCACCGTAGCCTTTGTTCTTCTCGTGATGGACGGGACGTACATGAGGGTCTTCCTGGGCTAGGCGGTCGATGATCTCGCCAGTCTTATCCTTGCTGCCGTCGTTCACTGGGATGATCTCCCACTTTTCCGCGACCTCGGGCAGGACTGTTTGCGCCCGATGGACCATGTTCTCGACGTTGGCTTCCTCGTTGTAGCAGGGGAAAAAGACGGATAGGGATGAAACCTTCGGCATGCGGACTCCTCAATAGATGGACCTGAACACGAAAATATTAGCACATCTCAAATTTCCTCGAAGCAAAATTCAATAGGGGATCGACGGATGGCTGGAGAGGGCGTCGTTATTCTTGGAAAGCGGGAACAGAGACAGCCGGATCGATGAGTTTGGCGACCTTATTCACGACGTCCACGGCGAAATTAGTCCCACGGTCCTCGGGGTAAACGAGGGCCATGTTGGCGAGGAAAACATTCTCGACCGGGGTTTCGTAACCGGGTTTGACCGAGCTGTAATGAAGGGGAATGACGGGCTGAGCGTATAGATCCTGAAATAAGTAGTACTCTTCCAACCAGGAAGGGTCGAATTGAGGATTTATCTTTTTTAAGTAGGGAAGTAAATCGGCGAAAATCTCCTCTTTTTGCATTTTGAAATACCGGTGATCGCGTTGGAGGTAGTTTCCCACGTACATGATGTGTTTTCCTTGATACCAGTCAGAGGGCGCGAAATTGGTATGCTCGAACAACCCTAAAATGGGAATCTCTGGATCGCAAATATTCGTCCAGTAAATGTTGCTGAATTTCTGTTTCATGACCAAAACTAAACATTGAGCGCCCATGAACTCCAGTTGGGTCATTTGTTTTTTATAGGTTTCCGGTAATTCTTGGCAGGTTTTTAGGAAAATAGGAGTGGCGGCGGCGAAAATTAGGCGGTCATAGGTTATTTCTTTACCTCCGACCTCTAGACCCTTCAATTTTCCATTTTGAGTCAAGATCCGATTAATAGGAGTTTTCAAGTGTATTTTGACGCCTGCTTTTTGGACAGCTTCTGCAAGGGTTTTGTGAAAGACTTCGAAACCGCCCTTGAAATACCCAAGCGTTTCTTTAGAGCCTTTTCGTGACGAGGCGCGGGTGTGAATTCGGGCCCAAAGCCAAGCCATTGCGACTTTGTCGTAATACTGTCCAAACTTGCCTTTGAGCAACGGTTCCCACATGACTTTCCAGATGTTTGGTCCTGAGTATTTTTTCATCCAATCGTGAGCGGTAATGGATTCGAATTTTTTCCAGTTCTTGACTCTTCCCAAATAAAAAACAGCCTGAACACCGAACCATATTCGATCCCAAAAAGGCAAAGGTTTAAAAGTGAGAAGGTCTTTTGGTGAGGCTAGGGAATACATCGATCCTTTGTAGTAAACACCCATGGAACTTGTAAACCAGTAAAGTTTATCGCGCATTCCAAGCTCGTCCACCAAGCCGCGAATGTAGACATCGCTCGTAAAAAGGTGATGGTAGTACTTTTCCAGAGTGGTGCCGACTATAGGGAATCCTGATGCAAGTCCTCCGACGTGGTCCGAAGCTTCAAAAATATCTATCTCGTGCCCGGCTTTAGCTAAGCGATAACCAGCGGTTAACCCCGCGACTCCTCCTCCGACGATCCCTATTTTCATGATTTCTTTTTCCGCTCTTGTTCTATGGATTTCAAGCTCAAACCCTCATGATGAAGGTAAAAGTATCCCAGAAGAGTGATGGGTAGAAAAACAACAAGATGGACAGTGACGATATAAGCCAAAGCGGTGTGTGCAGGAATTGAATAGATGGAAAGGAACGTCACGCCAATACCCTCGAATATTCCCAAACCACCGGGAGTGCTGGGAACCATAAGTCCAAGATTGGTAATGGCCATCAATAAACCAGCTGAGTTGTAATGCAGCGGTTCCGGGGCGAGTTGAAAACCAACAGCGATAAGGAAAAAGGCCGTGAATTCACATGTCCATGCCGCCAGAGAAGCGGTCAGCACCAAAATGGATTCCTTTATGTTTTTGAGGATCTCAAGCCCGTCCAAAAAAGTATGGCAAATACGCTTTAATTGATCGTGGTGCTTTTTTGGTGCGTGGGAGATGAAATAATTAATGATCTGAATGGTTCGTTTCTTAAAGATGATCATCGTTAGGAATGACAAGAAAGCTGTGCCGAATATATAAGACGCCAACTCAGCGGGACCTTCGACGTTCTGTGAAATGGGGGTTGAGGCGGCGTGCCGGAAAAAGATGGAAGCGCCTAAGATCAAGAGCATGGCCATTCCGTCGAAAAGTCTTTCCAGAATGATCGTGCCAAGCGACGCACTTCTGCTTATGCCCTCTTTTTTGCCGTTCAAATGCGCTCTATAAAACTCACCGAGTCTAAGGGGCATTATGTTGTTCGCCATAAACCCTATTAAGAGAGTAGGGAATAAACTTTTAAAAGAGCACTTTTTAATGGGGGCCAAAAGAATGACCCAGCGATAGCCTCGGATCACATATCCGAAAAGATAAACGACTAACGCGACAAACAACCAAATGAGGTTGAAATGGGAAAAGTCTGCCAACAATTCTTCGAATTTGACGTTTCGGAATAAAAAGTAAAAGGCTACTGCGATTAGGATGAGGCCGATCCAGGTGCTTTTCTTTTTGAGCATCGTTCTTCCTCGCGCGGGGTTGAGATCAACGAGACTGAAAATAGTACATTTTATCGTTTAAAACAAAGTAATTTTAGACCGAAGTTTAAAAAACAGCCGTTTCAGGGGCGGGAAGGGGCCGGGAAGTGTTTGGCGCGGCGTCGAAGACAAAGTAAAATGCCGACCAGTCGTTATTCAGACGGTTCGGAGAACACCCAGCATGCGCTCTTGGCGGCTTCTTTTTATTTTATGTTCCCTGACGATGCCCGTCTTGGCGGCTGAAAAGTCCGCCGTGAAAGGTCCGTCCTTTCCGAGTTTCAAGCAGGCCTATAGCGCGGGCAACAAAGCCCTCGCGGACAATAAGATCGATGAAGCTGTCTCGGACTATGAGGCGGCCGAAAAACTGGCGTCCACTTCCAAGGGCCGCAGGGACGCGGGCAACGCGGCCGGCTGGGCTTTGATCAAAGGCAAAAAGTGGCGGGAAGCCAAAGCCGCGCTGACGCAAGCGCTCGAGGAGGACAAAGACAGCAAGATCGTCCTGAAGAACCTGGGGTGCGCCTGCTTCAACCTTTACGCCTATGGTTTCGCGGGTGTGGAGGAATTAAAAGAAGCGGTCAAGGACCTGGAAGCCAGCGGCGAGAACGAGGAGCTTTTGGAGCGGGCCAAGGCCGACCTGAGCCGCGAGGAAATTTACGCCCAGGCGACGCCTGAGCCTGAACCGAGTCTGAAAGGCAAAAGCTTCAAGGCCTTGCTAGCCATGGGAGACAGGGCCCAGGCCCGCGGGCAATTCACGTTGGCGCTCAAAATTTTCAAGCAAGCGGCGGCGACCGCGGCATCGTCTTCTTCCAAGGCACTGGCGGCCAACCGTCAGGGCAGGGTGCTTTTGGATGCCCGCAAGCCTCATGAGGCGGTGGCTTATTTCGAGGAGGCTGTGAAATATAAACCGGCTGAAAAAGTTTATTTGAACAACCTGGCTTACAGCTATTGGGCATTTTACGATTCGGGCAAGGGAAAGGTGCCGGCCTTGAAAAAAGCGGTCGACACGTATTACAAACTCAATTCCATGGATTCCTCGTTCCACACCGATATGCTGAAGATGGCACTGGATGAACTCAAGGAAGCCGATCCCGAGTCGACCAAAGCCTATACGGTCCACGAGGACCCCG
>CAYXYA010000019.1:0-14241 GCA_964469185.1 uncultured bacterium
CGGCGGAACGATACCCGGCGTCAACAGCTCCGATGTGGGATTGGTCGGCGGGTTGGAGATCGATATCGATAAGTTTTTGGTGAGCGGACGTTACGAGTTGGGCTTGAACGATATTACCACTGGCTCGAATGCTCAAAACGGAACCCTGACCTTCTTGGTGGGCTATTCGTTCATGTAAGAAGAGGTTGAGGATGTAATCCAGAGGCTCGGGGAAGTTTTCCTCAGGCCTTTTTGTTTTAAAGCCAATGAAATGGGTAGTTCGAATCTCACTTGGCCAGCCTTAAATTTGTACACGATCGGAATGTACAAAAGTAGAACGATAATAAAAAGCTGCTCTATACAACAAAGAGAAGGTCTATGAAAATAATAATAGTTATATTTATTCTTTTGAGTTGGACGGGCTTCCATCCGGTGGAGGCTCAATCAAGTTCAGTCACAAACACTCCAACCGTTACTCAAAATTTAACGGACATTCAAACCATTGCTACCAAATACGGCTTAAAAAATATTGAAAGCATAAATTCTTTTGAAAACGATTCTCCCGCTCCACCTTATTTGATACCTGTTGCAAGTTATTCATCCGCTGGGGATGACATTTATAAATTTTTAAAAGGTAAATACAAATTAATAGTTTCTAATAATCGTGATAACTCCGAAGGTCGCCTTGAAAGCTCTAAGGCGGTGTTCTTTAGAAAAAGTAAAAAACTTTGGTCTGTTTCAAGCGATTCAGTGGTACTTGATGATAAACCGCCGATTTATTTCGAGGATTCCGGGTATCTTCTGATGTTCACGTATAAAAACGTGGGCATGTATGGAAAAGAGCTGGTTTCGCTTGATGGAGAAATTATTTTCAATTCAATCAGCAATGTATTTTTTTCAAAAAAGCTACCACTGGTTTCCTTTGATTCGGGAGAGATGATTTCAATATTAAATTTAACTTCTAAGCTTCGAAAAAACATTAGATGCAACGTTGATACCAAATTGATTGCCATGGATGAGGGAGGTAAATTTGTTATAGCGTATGATTTTAAACAAAAAATGTTCGAAAGGTTTGACGCTAACGGGATACTAATTTGGAAAAGAACTTTAGGCAGTGTTGATAACTTGAGGTTTGTTTCTTTTTCGAGCAATCAAAAACTTATTGTTTTTAACGATGTTAAGGAGAAACAAACCCTCTATTTCGATTCTATAAGTGGCTTATGTGTTTTGAAAATTCCCAATGTGGTAAGCAAAAATTGATGCGACGAGTCAAAGGGGGAATTTCCTGGGAACGAAGCGGGAAACGGATTCGACTCCCTTTGGTCGCTCACCGCAGGCAGGTTAAGCGGGAAGCCCCTGAATTTTTGAAGTTCTAAAAGTATCCATGAAGGCTAGCTTCTAAATTCAGCATTCGTTTTTAATTCATAAACGTCGCCCAAACGTTCACCCAAGGGCTTGTGAAATCTTTCACAGCCCTACCGTCCAAAGTAGGTTTAGGGGGTCAAAAAGCGGTTCTGGAGAGGCCAAAATTGGGTAGTTTGTGAAATATTTCACATTGTTCTTAGGCCCTTAAACCCGTATAATCCAGCCAAATTCCGTTGCTCAACCCTTTTCAACCTAAGCCTTTTCCACCCGAGAGCGGTCTTTCGTTTTCCCATTCTTCTTGGGGGGTTTCGGCATGAATTTCGAACTCATCGAAAACTTATTACCCCTCGTTCTCGCGCTGGTCCTCGCCGCCGCCGTTCCCGCCGCCATGATGATCTTGTCAGCTCTTTTAGGCCCCCGGACGAACAACGCGGTCAAACTCTCTCCCTATGAATGCGGTATTCAAGCCTCGGGTGTTTCGGGCGATGCCCGTCACCACTTCAACGTGAAGTTCTACCTGATCGCTATGTGCTTCCTCGTATTCGATGTTGAGGTGGTCTTTCTTTTCCCTTGGGCTGTGTTATTCCAAAAGATGGCCTGGGGCGGGTTTTTTTCGATGTTGGGGTTCCTCGGAGTTCTGGCTTTTGGTTGGCTCTATCTTTTGAAGAGAGGAGCCTTCGAATGGGAGTAGAAAGTTTACCCGTCCTCACTACCCGTCGTGACGCGGTCTTGGCCTGGGGCCGAAAGAACTCTCTCTGGCCCATGCCTTTTGGCACGGCTTGCTGCGCCATTGAGTTCATGAGCGTAGTTTCTTCCGTATTCGACATCTCGCGCTTTGGCGCGGAATTGGTCCGCTTCTCGCCCCGACAATCCGACCTTCTTCTGGTCGCCGGTACGGTGACCTTTAAGCAAGCACCGATCCTGAAACAAATTTATGAACAAATGTGCGAACCCAAGTGGGTTATCTCGATGGGCGTCTGTGCCTCCTCGGGCGGTTTTTATAACAATTACTGCACAGTACAAGGTATTGACCAGATCATTCCGGTGGACGTTTACATCTCCGGTTGTCCGCCGAGGCCGGAAGCCATTTTGCAAGCGGTCATGAAACTTCAACACAAGATCGAGAATCCGAATACGACTCCGGCGGCGCAGTTCATGGCGAAAGAACCGAAGTTCAACTACTGAACCTTTTGAACTACGAAGTACACGAAGGACACAAAGTTAAGGCGGAAGACAGAATTTTTGAAAACGGGAATATTAAGAATTAAAGATTTACTTGGCGACTTGGCGACTTGGCGGTGAAATTAATTTTGAGGTTTAAATGGAAACGGCGATGATGTTTGAAAAACTGAAAGAAAAATTTCCCCAGGCCATCCAAGGCTCGGCGGATCGTTATGGTCAACTCGAGATACAAGTGGAAGCTTCGGCGATCGTCAAGATCATTAAATTCCTGCGTGATGAAAAAGAATTTGATTTCAACATGCTCATCGATTTGGTCGGCATCGATTACTTGGTCTATCCCGACTGGACGGGGAACCGCTTTGGCGTGGCTTATCTTTTGAAATCCCTCACGCTGGGCCACCGTCTTCATTTGAAAGTCACTGTCCCTGAAACCGAACCGGAAATTCCGACTCTTTCGGAACTTTACGCCAACGCTAATTGGTTGGAACGGGAAGCCTTCGACCAATATGGGATCCGCTTCACCGGCCACCCAAATCTCAAACGTCTCTTGAACCATCATGAGTTCGTGGGTCACCCGCTCCGCAAGGACTATCCCATTACTCGGCGTCAGGCGCTTTCGGCGAACGAGTCCCTCATGGACGAAATGGATGTCCGGCTGGAAGAGAAGGGGTGGGTTTGACCGCCGAAGATCGGCGGAGTTAGAAGTGAGAAGTTAGGAGTTTACAGTTACTGCGAACTGAGAACCTAAAACTTAAGAATGAATGGAAATGACCGTGGCTGGAATGGATCTAAAAACTTTATTACCTAATGAACAAGGGATGACAACCTCTTCTTCGGGATTGGATTCGCCCAAGCCTCAGGAGCGAAAAGATCTCGTCATGGTCAATTTGGGACCCAGCCATCCGGCGACTCACGGAACCCTGCGTGCGTTATGTGCTTTGGATGGGGAAACCATCGCGGCAGCGGTCACGGAGATCGGCTATTTGCACCGCGGCTTCGAGAAAGATTGCGAAGTTCATACTTATCAGCAATGTATTCCCTATACGGACCGTCTGAATTACGTTTCCGCCATCATGAACAACGTCGGCTTTTGCAAAGCAGTCGAGCGCATGTTGAACGTGCAGGTGCCGGAAAGGGCCATCTATATCCGCGTTATTACGGCCGAATTGAACCGTATCATCGACCACTTGGTTTGCGCGGGAGCGAACCTGGTGGATATCGGAGCCCTGACGAATTTCTGGTACTCCTTCAACGTTCGCGAGAAGGTCTACAACATCCTTGAGAAACTCTGCGGCGCGCGCCTGACTTCCAGCTACACCCGCATCGGCGGCTTGTCTCGCGATGTGTATCCCACTTTCGGCGACGAAGTCAAAGCAGTGCTCAAGGAGATCAGGGCTGGTGTGAAGGATGTGAAGAAACTCGTTTCCACGAACCGTATCTTCCTCGACCGCACCAAGGACATTTGCGTCATCTCCAAAGAAAGGGCCATTTCCTACGGCTGGACCGGCCCGACGCTTCGGGCTTGCGGCGTGGAATACGACCTGCGAAAAGCTGAACCCTATTACCACTATGAGTATTTCAAGTTCGACGTCCCGGTGGGCACCGTGGGCGACGTGTACGACCGCATCTTCATCCGCTTTTATGAGATCGAAGAATCCATCCACATCATTGAGCAGGCACTAGCGAAGCTGCCCAATGGTCCTGTGATGACAGACGACAAGCGCGTGGCCCTGCCGCCCAAGCAACAGACCTACGGCAACATCGAAGGGCTCATGAACCATTTTAAGATCATCATGCACGGCATATGTCCGTCGCCCGGAGAAATTTACGATTACACCGAAGCTGCCAACGGCGAGCTTGGTTTTTATATCGTGTCAGATGGCGGTAAGAATCCGTACCGCATCAAATGCCGTCCGCCCTGCTTCATGAACTTTGCCGCTTTCGGCGAGATGATCGAGGGAAGCATGATCGCCGACGCGGTGGCGAGCCTAGGTTCGATCAATATTATTGCTGGAGAGCTGGACAGATAAAAAGTTAGGAATTAGGAGTTTGAAGTGAGAAGGTTAAAACTCCTAACTACTCACTCCT
The DNA here is from genome assembly GCA_964469185.1 of uncultured bacterium. GTDB lineage: Bacteria > Oederibacteriota > Muellerivitia > Muellerivitales > Muellerivitaceae > CAYXYA01. The sequence goes on from CAYXYA010000019.1 coordinate 4,615, forward strand.
AACTTCTAACTGACAAAAAGGATTAAACGAGATGCCAGTGGAATTTAAGAAGGAAACCATAGCTGAATTCGAAAGTATCGCGGCCCGCTATCCCGTTCGTCGCGCCGCTTTGTTGCCCGCTCTCTGGTTGGCTCACCGCGAATTCGGTTGGATATCCCAAGATGTTATGGTTTGCGTGGCGAAGCTGGTCGGCATCTCTCCGGCGCAGGTCATGGAAGTGGCCGAGTTCTATACGATGTATCAAAAGCAAAAACCGGGGAAGCATCACTTACAAGTCTGCCAAACCATTTCTTGTCTCCTGGCCGGCTCCGAAGAGATCAAAAAGACGGTCGAGCGCGTCTTGAATTTAAAGAATGGGCAGACGACCGCGGACGGACAGTTCAGCTATCAGTTAGTGGAGTGTTTGGCTTCCTGTCATACAGCGCCTTGCATGCAGGTGAATGACGACTATCACGAGAATCTGACGCCGGAATCGACGGAAAAATTAATTTCCGAATTGAGAAAGAGATAATGAGCACTTTCCAACCCCAATTGACAAAGCGGTTCGATGTGAAAGACAGCCACACGCTCAAGGCTTCCTTGGAGACTGGCGGCTACTCGTCCTTGAAGAAACTTTTTGCCCTGACGCCCGACCAGGTGACAGAAGAAGTGAAGGCCTCGGGTCTGAAGGGCAGGGGCGGGGCGGGATTCCCAGCTGGCATGAAGTGGTCCTTTGTTCCCAAGAACACCGGCAAACCGGTTTACCTGGTCGTGAACGCTGACGAGAGCGAGCCCGGTACTTTTTCGGACAGGTTCCTCTTATTGAACGACCCGCACCTCTTATTAGAGGGGATCATCTGCGCCAGCTATGCCATCGGCTGCCATACTTCCTATATATACGCCCGGGGCGAGTTCATGGAGCAGATCAACCGGCTGAACGCCGCTATTGAAGAGGCCAAAAAGGCCAATTATTTGGGCAAAAACATCCAGGGTTCAGGTTTTGATCTCGAGGTTTATGTCCACCGCGGCGCGGGAGCCTATATCTGCGGCGAGGAAACCGGGCTTTTGGAATCCCTCGAAGGAAAAAAAGGCATGCCCCGCATCAAGCCGCCTTTCCCGGCGATTATCGGGCTCTTCGGTTGTCCCACCATTGTTAATAACGTCAAGACTTTGGCCTCGGTCCCCTGGATCATCGACAACGGCGCGAAGGCCTACACCGCGATGGGAACGCAGGAATCTCCCGGCACTCACATCTTTGGATTGTCCGGCCACGTGAACCAGACCGGCTATTGGGAGATGCCCTTTGGGCTTCCCATGATGGACTTCATCAACAACAACGGCAAAGGGATGAAGGGCGGCAAGTTGAAAGCGGTCATTCCCGGCGGGGCTTCCTGTCCTGTGTTGACGGCGAAGGAATGTGAGGACCTGACGCTCACTTACGAAAGCATGAAATCGCACGGCACGATGTTCGGCACGGGATGCGCCATCACCATGAACGAACATACGGATATGGCGCAGGTGCTGAAAAACCTGACGCACTTTTACGCCGACGAGTCCTGCGGCCAATGCACGCCTTGCCGAGAAGGCACGGCTTGGGAGAACCGTCTGATGAAGAAACTTCTGGCGGGTGAGGCGACCACGAAAGAATTGGACCTGATGCTGGAGATCGCGGACAACATGGAGGGCAAGACCATCTGTGTGTTCTCGTCCGCGCTGGCGATGCCGGTGCGTAGTTTCATCAAAAAGTTCCGCGGCGATTTTGAAAAATACTGCAGGCCGTCGGTCGTGGCCGTGCCGGAGACCGTAAAATGAGAACCAACGTCCAACACGAAGACACTAAGACTCCAAGAAAGACGGATGACTTCATGATTTTAAAACCAATGTTTTTCGATTTTCTTCGTGGCTTTGTGGCTTCGTGTTGGATTTTGGTTTAAGAGGATTTAATGGCGAAGATCACTGTTGATGGAAAACAATTAGAAGTGCAAGACGGAACGAACGTTCTGGAAGCGGTGTTGTCCAACAACATCCCGCTCGAGCATTTCTGTTATCAGCGTTACCTGCCGGTGGCGGGGAACTGTCGTACCTGCATGGTCGAGATAGAAGGCCCCAAGGGCAATATGCTGACCGTCGGCTGTAACACCAAAGTGGCCGAAGGGATGGTCGTTCATACGCTCTCGCCGAAAGCCAAGGCGGCCCAAAAAACAGCAATTGAGTTCCTCCTGCTCGATCATCCGCTCGACTGCCCGGTCTGCGACAAAGCGGGCGAATGCAAACTCCAGAACCAATATATGGAATACGGTCTCTATGATTTCCGCCGCGGCGTGACCCGCGACTTCAAGGGCGGCAAGGCCGAGGACATCGGCGAGCACATCATTCTCGACCAGGAACGCTGTGTGCTTTGCACGCGTTGCATCCGTTTCGTGGACGAAGTGCCGAAGACCTCCGAGTTGGCCATCGTTCACCGCGGGCACGAGTCCACCATCACCATCTTTCCGGGCAACCGGTTGGATAACGATTATTCCGGCAACGTCACCGACATTTGCCCCGTGGGCGCTTTGACCCTCAAGGAATTCCGTTTCAAACAGCGGGTCTGGTTCCTCAAAAAGACCGAGTCCATCTGTCATGGCTGCGCGCGCGGGTGCAATATCACGGTCGAGCAGAACAAAGGCACCATTTACCGTTTCATGCCGAGGGATAACAGCGAACTCAACAAGACCTGGATCTGCGACGAGGGCCGGTTCTCTTTTAATTACTATCAGGAAAACCGAGTGACCGAAGTGCGCTTGGGTCAGGGCACTGGAGATCTCCAGCGCGGCATTCAAGAACTGGCGAAACTTTTGAAAGACGTCTCGCCCGACGAAGTCGCCGGCATCGCCTCGCCCGCCGGAGCGATGGAAGATAGCTATCTTTTGAAGAAGCTCTTTGAGAAGCGGTTCAACGTGAAGAATCTCGCCGCGCCTTTCTGGGGCAAGCCCGGGTCCTCCGATAACATCCTCAAATTGGCTGATAAAACCCCCAATCGCCAGGGTTTGAAGTTGCTCGGCATAAATACAGAAGGCGAAGAACTCCTCGCCAAGATCGAGAAGGGCGCTTTCAAGGTCGTACTCGTGATGCACAACAATCCTTTCGGGCAGGATGAGGAGAGAGCCAAAAAAGTTTTCGGCAAGATCAAGTCGCTGGTGGTGTTGTCGGTCCACAAGACCAAGACGGCCGAACAGGCTTCGATGCTTTTCCCCGTGAGGACTTTTATCGAGAAGAACGGGACTTTCGTCAACGCGACTAGCCGTTTGCAGCGTTTCCGCCAAGCTATCGAACCGGAAAGCCAGGATGTCATTGAGGCGTCCATGTGGATCTCCCATTTGGCGAAGGTTTTGAAGGTCGAGGGACTGGATTTCGCGGACTCGACCTCGGTGTTCAACGCCATGGCGAAAGAAATTCCGAGTTTGAAAGGTTTGACTTTTAATTCGATCCCCTCGACCGGGGTCGTGTTGGACCTGCCGCCTGTCGCGCCGGAACCTTTTGTGGGCGTGAAAGCTCAACCGAACGTCCTCGGAAAGGCGAAAACATGAACGATAAAACATTTGTTCACCGCCAAGACGCCAAGAAAACCAATTCTTAATGGTTCAACATGTTCAGATTTAAATTCTTTTCCAAAAATCAATTTTAAACGTTTTGACGTCCTTGGCGTCTTGGCGTCTTGGCGGTTAAATTTGGGGGTCCTCATTGGATAATCAGGTCTTTACTCTCATCAATATCACGGTCATGACGGTGGTCATGTGGATGACGCCACTTTTTTTTGTACCAATTTTTATTTGGCTTGAACGAAAGGGGAGCGCAATTATTCAAGATCGTATCGGTCCCAATCGTGCGAACATCTTAGGTTTCCGATTTTTTGGTTTTATCCATAACATCGCGGATGTGATAAAGCTTGTGTGGAAGGAAAATATCACCCCGACCAGCGCCAACGCTTTTTATTATCTTCTGGCGCCTTTCTGGTCCATGACGGTCTCGCTTCTCCCGCTCTTGATCATCCCGCTTGCCGCGCCTATCTCGATCTTCGGTCACGCCATCCGTTTCCAAGCGGCCAACTTCGACGTGGGTATCCTCTACGTTCTCTCCATCACCAGTATGGGTGTGTTCGCGGTGATCCTGGCGGGATGGGCGTCCAATAACAAATTCTCCCTGCTCGGCGGTCTTCGCTCGACCGCCCAAATGATCTCCTATGAGTTGTCCATGGGTCTCGCCATCGTGGGCCTGCTCATGGTTTATCAAGACGTCCGAGTCAGTTCGATGGTGGAAACGCAGGGAAAACTTCTGACCGTTTGGGGCCACGCGCTTTCTTTACCGAATTGGGGGATCTTTCTCCAGCCGGTCGGGTTCCTTCTTTTTCTCGTGGCGTCTTTCGCCGAGACCAACCGCAATCCTTTCGACCTGGCGGAAGGGGAATCCGAACTGGTCGCGGGTTATCATCTGGAATATTCCAGTGTGAAGTTCGCGCTCTTCTTCATGGCGGAATACACCAACATGGTGGTCGTGTCCTTCGTCATCTCGACCCTGTTCCTCGGCGGCTATCAGGTGCCTTACGCCTCGACGGAAGTTCTGCTCGCCCATCCTCACGGGGTTTTGGCGGCGATCTGTGTCCTCCTTATTTTGAAAGGCGGCGTCCTGGGTTATGTGGTCGGCTTACGGGCGAAGGGTCAGGCGGCGTTATATAAGGGCATGGAAAAATGGGAACCTTTCATCTGGTCGCGGGCCGCTTATGGTCTCGCCGCGTCGGGGCTGGTGGTCCTGGTGTTTTCCTGGGGTTGGACTTTTCCGGACTGGGCCCCGCCGATTCTCGCGGCAGTCCTGCAAGTGGGCTGTTTGCTGGCCAAGGTGCTTTTCTTTTGCTGGCTGTTCGTCTGGGTCCGCTGGACCCTGCCGCGGTTCCGTTATGACCAACTGATGAAGATGGGTTGGAAGACGCTGTTGCCGCTGGCCCTGGCCAATCTGCTGTTGACGGGCGTGGTTTTACTGATGCAGAAATAAAGATTTACCGCTAAGAACGCTAAGTAAGATTTTTGAATATGAAAAAGATTTTCTTGGCGTCCTTGGCGAACTTTGCGGTGAAAATGTTTTTTAAGGGGTTTTAGATGAAAGTGGTCGAGAGGCCCGGGCTTACGGGCGCTGGAAAATTCTACCTGCTGGAAGTGGCCGGGGGACTCCTCGTGACGATCCGTCACGTGGCGAGGAACCTGTTCAACCCCAAGGGGATGTCGGTGGTTTTTTATCCCGAACAAAAGAAAGACCTGCCCCCGACCACGCGGGGACGGCATCGTTTAATGAAGCGGGAAGATGAAACGCCCCGCTGCACCGCCTGTATGCTTTGCGCGACCGCCTGCCCGGCGGAATGTATCCATATCCTGGCTGAAGAATCACCCGATCCGAATATCGAGAAACTTCCCGCGAAGTTCGATATCGACATGCTCCGCTGTGTTTTCTGCGGATTCTGCGTGGACGCCTGTCCCCTGGACGCCATCCGGATGGATGTGCCGGAGGTGGCCATCGCGGACTACACCCGCGAGAGCTTGGTTTACAGTAAGGAATTCTTGATGGACCACGATAATCAGGATGTGGTTCCGGATTACAATCCGCCGAGGCCCGTGATCTGGACGCATGGACCGCATGCCAAACCATGAACCATGGCTTGGCATGCGGAGTTCGAAGTTTTGAGTTTTAAGTTAGAAGTTTTGGTAATTTTCATCGTTTATAACGATGAAAATTGACATTAACTTAGAACTAAGAACTGCGAACTTAAAACTGAAAGGCAGAGAATGTTAGAAGCCATTGTTTTTTACATACTAGCGACCGCTTTACTAGTCTTTGGGTTATTGGTCATTACCCGAACGAACCCGATCGCCTCCGCGATGGCGATGGTCGGCGCGTTCGGCGCGTTGGCGGGGCTTTACGCTATGCTGACCGCGAGCTTTTTGGCCATCATCCAGGTCCTCATCTACGCGGGCGGCATCATGGTGCTGGTCATTTTCGTCATCATGCTCTTGAATCTACACGCGGATGATCTCAAGCCCATGCGCGCGAAAACTTTTGTCCTGTTCCTGTCGTTCTTCGCGGTCTTTGCCGGTATCGTCAGTCCTATCGTCTTTTGCGTTTTGCCGTCGAAGGATTGGAGCTTCAGCTTGTTGCCGCAGGGTTTTGGAACGATCGCGTCGGTGGGGGAGAAGATCTTTTCCGATTACTTGTTCCCTTTTGAGATCTTGTCCCTGGTGCTCTTGACCGCGGTGGTCGGGGCACTGGTGCTGACGAAAAGGAAACTCTGAAAGTCAGTTAGGAATTAGGAGTGATGAGTTAGAAGTTAAAACTTCGAACTTCTAACTAAGGCGGACGCAAAGTTGTGTTGCTAAGAAAGGCTAACATTAAATGGAACTGTTGAACGCTATAACACCCACGCATTATTTGGTCCTGTCGGCCGTCCTGTTCGGCATCGGCACGGCGGGAGTTTTGGCGCGGAAGAATGTCTTCATGGCGCTGATGTCGCTAGAGCTGATGCTCAACGCGGTGAACCTGTCCTTCGTGGTTTTCGCCCGCGTTCACGGCGATCTGACGGGCCAGGTCATCGTCTTGTTCGTGGTAGCGGTGGCCGCCGCGGAAGCCTGTGTGGGATTGGCGATCGTGATCGCGCTCTTCCGTTTGAAGGAAACCGTCGATCTGGACCTGTTCAGAAGCTTAAAAGGATAAAGAGTTAAATGTTAAAACTGGAACACTTTCAAAACCTGACCTTCACTCACTCGGATTGGCTTTGGCTGATCATCGCGCTTCCGCTTTTGGGCGCGGCCGCCAACGGCCTCTTAAGCCTGCTCTCCGCCCGTAAAGTCCTGTCCGTCAAACCTTGGGTCTACAGCGCTTTGGGTTCCGGCGTGGCCATCCTTTCCTTTTTTGCCGCCTGGATGACTTTCATGCATTTCCGCGAGGCGCCTGACAGTCCGCTGGTGCAGGAACTTTTCAATTGGATCGAGTCAGGGACATTCCATGTGGGCGTGAACCTCGAGCTCGACTCCTTGTCGATAGTGATGGTGGTCTTCATCACCTTCGTTTCCAGTTTGATCCATCTTTATTCCATCGGCTACATGAAGGGGGACGCGGGGTTGGGGCGCTATTTCGCCTACCTGAACCTTTTCTTGTTCTCCATGCTGGTCCTGGTGATGGCGCAAAACCTGCTTCTCTTGTTCGTGGGATGGGAAGGCGTAGGTTTCTGTTCTTATCTACTCATTGGTTTTTGGTTCGAGGACGAGGCCAAAGCCGTCGCGGGCAAGAAAGCCATCATCGTTAACCGCATCGGGGACGCGGGTTTCATGGCGGCGCTCCTGATGGTCTTCGCCCTAGCGGGGAGCTTCAACTTCAACGATCTTTTGATGCACAAACAGGCTTTCACCGAAGCGACGGCCACGATCATCTGTCTTTGTTTCTTCTTTGGGGCGGCGGGGAAGTCCGCCCAGATCCCTCTCTATATATGGCTGCCGGACGCCATGGCCGGACCCACGCCGGTCTCAGCCTTGATCCACGCCGCGACCATGGTGACCGCGGGCGTCTATCTGGTGGCCCGCCTGCATTTTCTCTACGTGCTGGCGCCCTGGGCCGCGACCCTCGTGGCGGTGATCGGAGTGTTGACCGCTTTCTTCGCGGCTACCATCGCCCTGGTCGAGAACGATATCAAAAAAGTTTTGGCTTACTCCACCATTTCGCAATTAGGCTACATGTTTCTCGGCGTAGGCGTGAGCGCTTACGGCGCAGGCATCTTCCATCTGATCACCCATGGATTCTTCAAGGCTTGTCTCTTCCTGGCCGCGGGTTCGGTCATCCACTCCCTCAAGGGGGAACAGGACATCCGAAAGATGGGCGGTCTCCTGAAACATATTCCCGCGACCAGTCTGGGCTTTTTACTCGGCTGGATCGCCATCATCGGTATCTTTCCCAGCTGCGGCGGATTCTTCAGCAAGGATGAGATCCTCTGGCGCGCTTTAGCCACCCCCAACGCGCTTTTTCCTGTTCTGCCGGAGATCCTTTACTTCGTCGCCCTCTTCACGGCGTTCCTCACGGCTTTCTATATGACCCGGCTCGTGGTCATGGTCTTCTTCGGCGAACACAGGGGGGATAAGGAAATTTTCGAGCATGTGCACGAATCACCCCGAAGCATGACGTGGCCGATCCTTACTCTCGGGCTCGCATCGATGGTCATCGGCTGGATCGGGGTCCCGACGGCGATCGGCGGCGACGATCATCTGGGGAAATTCCTGGATCCCTTATTCCACCTCTCCACGCTGGAAGCGAACGGCGCCTCGCCTAAACTCGAACCCATGCTGATGCTCGCGTCGTTCCTGGTGGCCTGCCTAGGCGCGGGAATGGCCTGGTATATCTACGGGCTCAAGCACGATGTGAACCGGAGATTGGCGAAGTTGTTCCCTAAGGAACAAAAGATGTTCGAGCAGAAGTATTACGTGGACGAGTTCTACAACGCGACGGTGGTCCGATTGGTCAAGAGCCTGGCGCAGTGGGTCTCGAACCGCGTGGTGGAGCAATTGCTGGTGAACCGTCTGGTGGAAGCGGCGACGAAAGGTCTTTTCCGTCTCGCCAAATCTTCGCAAAGACTGCAGACGGGATTCGTGCGGGCTTATTTGGTTTATGTGATGATGGGCGCGGCGTTCTTGATTTATTTAATACTACATTAAAGGCTATGGAACCACAGATGCACACAGATAAACACGGATGGCTTAAAAAAGAAGAAGCTCATAGTTTTGGTGAAAAGGCCAAAAACCATAAAGTTTGTTCTTGGCTTTTAGAAAGAATTGTCCGTGTGTATCCGTGTGCATCTGTGGCAAAAAGGAGTTGTTCACTTTGATCTTATCCCTATTGATCGGATTACCCCTTGTCGGCGCGGTACTGGTGGGCCTTTTTCCCCAGGCGAAAGCGACGAAGACGCTCGCGTTCTTGACGGCGTTGTCCGTGTTCATCTTCTCGCTTTCCCTCTACACGGGTTTCGACAACTCCGACGCGGGGTTCCAGTTCAAAGAGCTATATGATCTGGTGCCGCAACTGGGTATCCATTACGCTGTGGGCATCGACGGCATCTCGCTTTGGCTGATCTTACTGACGACCTTCCTGGTGCCTTTGGTCATCCTGGGCAGTTTCAGCGCGGTCGATAAGAACTTGCGAGGCTATTACGCCTCGATCCTCTTGCTCGAATCTTCTGTCCTGGGGACCCTCGCGTCCACCGATCTTTTCCTCTTTTATCTTTTTTGGGAACTCATGCTCATTCCCGCTTTCTTCCTGATCGGTCTGTGGGGCGGCGAGAACCGGATGAAGGCGACCTTGAAGTTCGTGCTCTACACCATGCTCGGTTCACTCCTCATGCTGGTGGCCCTCTTATATGTGACCCATGAGGTGAAAAGCTTCGACTACGTGAAACTCGCCGACCACATCTTCGCCGAGGACGTGCAATTCTGGTGTTTCCTAGCTTTCGCGCTGGCTTTCCTGATCAAGGTCCCGATGTTCCCCTTTCACGGCTGGTTGTCCGACGTTTATACCGAAGCGCCCGCGGGCGGTACGGTCCTGCTTTCCGCGGTCCTGGTGAAACTGGGAGCTTATGGTCTCTTG
>CAYXYA010000020.1:0-14207 GCA_964469185.1 uncultured bacterium
TTGAGAAGACTCTCTATAAGAAACCTCCTTACAAGTTCGAGGCGGGTACTCCTCATATCGAAGGCGTCATTGGATTGGGTGTGGCCTTGGATTATGTTTCTGCCATCGGCTTAGACTCTATCGCTGCCCACGAGCATGACCTTTTGGTTTACGGAACCCAGAAACTTTCGGAAATATCCGGTGTCCGCTTGATCGGGACAGCCAAGCAAAAGGCCGGAGTCCTGTCCTTCACGCTAGGCGACATCCATCCGCATGACATCGGGACGATCCTAGACCGCCAGGGCGTGGCTATCCGCGCGGGCCACCATTGCGCCCAGCCGGTGATGGACCGCTATAACATCGCGGCTACCGCTCGCGCTTCTTTCGGTCTGTACAACACTAAGGCTGAGATCGATGTCTTGATCTTAGCGGTGAAAAAAGTCGTGGAGGTTTTTAAATGAAAGTCCTGAACCACAAAGGGCACGAAGAACACAAAGTTTTTCACAAAGAGAATCTCTTGATTTTTAAACCAAAATTTTTATTCTTGTTTTACTTGGTGCCCTTTGTGCCCTTTGTGCCCTTAGTGGTTCAAGATTCGAGGTGTTTGTAATGTCCGACTTCAGCGATCTCTATCAAGACCTGATCATCGACCACCAAAAGAATCCCCGCAATTTCGGGGATCAGGAGGGGGCCAACCATCACGCCGATGGCTACAACCCTTTGTGCGGCGACAAGGTCACGCTAGGCTTGAAGGTGGACGGACAGGGAGTCATCCAGGACATCCACTTCAAGGGATCGGGATGCGCTATTTCCAAGGCCTCCGCTTCCATGATGACGGTCGCGCTGAAGGGCAAAAAAACCGAGGAAGCTGAGAAGCTGTTCCATCAATTCCACGACATGGTCATGGGCAAGATCGATAAGGCGCCCGAGAGCTTGGGCAAGTTGAAAGTTTTCGAGGGTGTGAAGGAATATCCGGCCCGCGTGAAGTGCGCTAGCCTCGCCTGGCACACGATGGAAGCGGCCCTGCATGATGAGAAGGAAGTTGTCTCAACCGACGACGAATCGACAGGAGGGGCGTCATGAGCGTTGGTTACGAACTAGCGACCCTTAATCGAGATTGCAAAGTCATTACCATTCCTTATGGGACCGAGACAGTCTTGTTCAAGGACGAGAAGGTCTATATCACCCAGAATTTGGGCGGAAGCTTCACCGTTCAGCGCGACAACGGCCAGTTGGTGCGGGTCGAGGGCGCGAACGCGGACGCTTTGGGCAAAGAGATACCTAAAGAAGCCAAGGTCTTCACGATCGATTACAACGAACCGATCGACGAGAAGACGGTTGAGCAAGACGTTTGGGCGCAGTTAAAGACCTGCTATGACCCTGAGATCCCGGTGGATATCGTGGACCTGGGACTCGTTTACGGCTGTGTCATCAAGGCCATTCCCGAAGGCGGCAAACGAGTGGAAGTGGTGATGACCCTGACCGCGCCGGGATGCGGGATGTCCACGGTTTTGAAAGAAGAGATCGAGGGAAAGCTGAGCCGCATCAAGGGCGTTAAAGAAGCTTTCGTGGAAGTGACGTTCGACCCGCCTTGGAATCAGAGCCTCATGACCGAAGCCGCCCGGCTTCAATTGGGAATGATGTAATTTCTTTTTAGAACCCTGTGAGTTTAATGGTTTAGCTAGACCGAGTTTTTTATCATTATAAGCCGCGTTTTCTCCCCCTTCGTGGAAGTTCCTCCGATCCAGGTCTATACTTAAATCAAGAGATGAAAGTGATATCCCGCCGGTCATTGGGAAACGTTCGAGACGATGAGGCGGGGTTGACCCGCGCCGCGAGGCTGCCAAAGCTGAGCGTGGGCCGGAAAGGGAGGGTGTTATGGCACCTTTATTCTGGTTTCTTTTCATCGGTCTTATTTTGGGTTTGAGCATCGGCGGTTTTAAGCACGAGGATTGGCTGGACCGCATTGCCGATGTGGAAATGGGCCTTCTGGGGTCCATGATCGGCGGCATGGTGTTCATCCTCACGGGGAATCATTTCAATGACACCGTAGGCGCTGGAGCGGTAGCGGTCGTGACCGCGCTGCTTTTCCTGGGGTTGTTGAAGCGGGTCATCTACCGAGAACCCAAACTTCACCATCGATAAGCCGAAAATCCCTTTTCAAACGAGGGTAGTTCCCGCGGATCAAAGATGAAAATCCGGTGGAACTTCCTGTGTTCGCCGATAGAATAAGCCCCGTTGAGCAGGCATTCCTCGGACGGGGTACTCCATGGCCTTCAATTGGAAATCACTCATACAACCTTCACAGTGGCCATGGTTGACGGCTATCCGTCGTTACCATTGGCACGCCCTTCCGCATAAGACCCTTCGAAAACTGATCGGATCGATCCTCGCTCTATTGTTCATAGGATTGTCGGGTCTTTTCCTGGGGTATTCCGCCGTTCAATTGACAACCTTTATTTGGGGAAGCGAAGCGAAGGTTGATTCGGTTTATGCCATATCCTCGACCTTGGCCGGGAAATTCCATCTGCTCTACGAGAAGGCGGGGTTGTACGACGTCGCGGTCTATCAAAACGGACAAGAATATCCGAGTGTTTATTCCGTTTATCCGGCTTGGCCGGAATCGATCGAACCGCGGTCAGGCGATATCATCCGCGTTTGGCCGTCCGGTCATCCCTGGGTGGGAGCGCCTGAGCCTTCGAGCTGGGGCTGGATCATCTTGATCGCGTTCATTGTTATCGGGCTGGTGATGATCGAGTTCGTTTTTCTGGCCTTGGCCATTCACTAAAACCCACCGCTAAACCCAACTGCATTTAACCGCGAATTGACAACTAAAAAACTCATATCAACTTAAATTTAGCCACAGATTAACACGGATGGATAACAGATTTTGTCATCGTGGGGGAGATGGAATTTGAAAACGCAGCGGGAAAAATAAAGTTTTCCCCTGGCGTTTATCAAATCCATCTCGCCCCTCGGGCAAGGCCGAAGGCCTTCCGCGATGACGATTAAGTCTTATCTGCGTTAATCAGCGTTCATCCCTGTTCCAAAAGCCTTAGGAATATCTGGGTTCATCCGTGTTCATCTGTGGCAAAAGGCAGGATTTTGTTACTTGTTTTTATGTTAAAAAACGGTTTTCAATCCCAAACCCATTCCATTTTGACCCGCGTAAACTTCAGGCGTCAGTTCTAAGCTCGCCGAGGTCTTGTTCTTGAGGACCTTGTTGTACCGCTGGACCGCGTTGAATTTCCGAGCCTCAGCCGAGGCATTGCAAAGACTCCAGACTCCTATTCCTAATTGTGCGACAAAAAGACCGGTGGCAACACGGTCCAACCCGTCATCATTCAAGAAGGGAACAGGTTTGAAGAAAAGGGCGACATCCGCTCCCACGGCGAGACTCCCGCCGTAGATGACCCAGGAAACGAAATCCATTTGTTCGGCAACGCGGATCTCGTTTGAAGCCTCGGCGTCCCTCAGGGGATAGATGAGGTTCTTAAAGTCCTGATAACTGGTGATCTTTCTTTCGTCCAAAGAATATTCCATGGTTCCGCCAAATAGACTTAAGAAGCCCAAGTTCAAATGGGTCTCAATGGGTAAGCCCTTTGGATTAGACAGCGGACTGGTTTGAGCCGAAGCCCTATCGGCGGATAAGCAGGAGAAGAGAAGGACGGCTGATAATAGGAAGCGGTACATGAAATGTTTCCTTATAGAGATTGGTTTGAAGTTTACCTTTCGATTTTCAAGCCTGCCATCTTTCTTTGCGATGGCGGGCGGTTTTAGCTTGCGAATCCCCCTTAAATCCCCTATTTTCTGGAAAATATTCTATTCTTAAAGGGCTAATAACCCTTTACCAATAACAGGATTCGGCATGGCGCTTTCGTTCCAAGAACTCATTATGGTCCTCAACCAGTACTGGAGTCGTCACGGCTGCGTCATCCAACAGCCCTATGACCTGGAAAAGGGAGCCGGCACTTTCAATCCCGCCACGTTCTTTAGGGTCTTGGGCCCTGAACCTTATCACGTCGCTTATGTCGACCCCTGTCGCCGTCCCAAAGACGGCCGTTACGGCGAAAATCCCAACCGCATGCAGCACTATTACCAGTACCAGATCATCCTGAAGCCCTCACCCGAGAACATGGTGGACCTTTATCTTGGGTGTCTGGAAGAGATCGGTATCCGCCAAGATGAACACGACATCCGTTTCGTGGAAGACGATTGGGAATCACCCACGCTCGGTGCTTCCGGATTAGGCTGGCAGGTTTGGATGGACGGCATCGAAATCACCCAGTTCACCTTTTTCCAGGTCACAGGCGGGTTGGAACTCAAGCCCGTTTCGGGCGAGATCACCTTTGGTTTGGAGCGTATCGCGACCGTTATCCAGGGTGTGGACAGCGTTTGGGACCTGCACTACGGCGGCAAGAACATCACCTACCGCGACATCTTTTTACAGAGCGAAAAATCCTTCTCAGCCTTCAACTTTGAGCACGCCAATACCAAGATGCTCCTGCGCCATTTCAAAGAATATGAAGGGGAAGTAAGGCGCTTGTTGGAGTTGGGGCTGGTAGCACCTGCCTACGATTACGTCATGAAAGCTTCCCATAGTTTTAACTTGCTGGACGCGCGGGGCGCCATTTCAGTGGCCGAACGCACGAACTACATCGCCCGCGTTCGCGGAATGGCCCGCGCGGTCGCTACGGCCTATGTCAAAGAACGGGAAGCCCTCGGGTTCCCCTTGATGCATAAAGCGTAGGGGAAAACATTGGAACACCTGACCACCTTAAAAGACGCGGTTTTGGAGATCGGTTGTGAGGAACTGCCGTCTTCTTATATACGCCCCGCTATGGACCAGATGGTCGCGGCGGCGGAAGCCTCGTTGCGCGAGCATAAGATCACCTATCAACGTCTTTACACCTATTACACGCCCCGCCGTTTGACGCTCTTTTTCAAGGGCCTGCCCGAAATGCAGCAGGATACCGCGAAGGAAGTCACCGGTCCTTTGGTCTCGATCGCGTTTGACGAACACGGATTGCCGACCCGAGCCGGCGAGGGGTTCGCGAAGGCCCAGGGTGTCTCCGCCGCGTCGCTGAAACGTAAACAAACACCCAAGGGCGAGGTGGTCATCGCCATCAAAAAGAGCGGGGGACGCCTGACTTCCGAGATCATGGCCGAGGTTTTTCCGGAGGTCATCAAGAAGATCCGTTTTCCTAAAGTTCAGCGCTGGGGCAACGGCGATTTCCTCTTCGCCCGGCCCATTCGCTGGATCTGTTCGGTGGTTTCCCGGACGGTCGTTCCTTTTGAGATCGCGGGTCTGTATAGCAGCCGCGACACTTACGGTTTGCGGGCTTTGAAGCGGGGGGCGTTGGATGTGGTGGAAGCGGGCGATTACCTGGATGTTCTAAAAGAAGCGGGTGTCATCGCGGACCCGGCCGAGCGGCGCGGTCTTATATGGAACAAGGTCCAACAAGCGGCGGCGGAAAAAGGCGCGGTGGTGCCGGCCGATTCCGATCTGTTGGATGACGTGAACAATCTCATCGAATCCCCGGATGTCATCATGGGTTCCTTCGACCCGAACTATCTCGACCTGCCCGATGAAGTGATCGTAACCGCCATGAGAGAACACCAAAAATATTTCGCGTTGCGGGATAAAGAAGGCTTGTTGCTGCCCTATTTCATCGGTGTTATCAACGGTACTCCCAAGGATAAGCAGGTCGTCATCCGTTCTAACGAAGCGGTTTTGAAGGCGCGGCTCGAGGACGCGAGGTTCTTCGTTCAAGAGGACATGAAGATCTCGATGGAAGAATGGGCCAAGAAGGGTTCGGGCATTACCTGGTTGGAAGGCATGGGGACGATGTTCGACAAGTCCCGCCGGTTGGAAAAACTGGTAGGAAAAGTCGGCGATGCCTTGAAACTTTCTAAAGAGACCGTGAAGACGACCCAGGCCGCCGCGTTACTGTGCAAAGCCGACCTGGCGACGAACATCATCCGCGAGAAGGAATTCAACAGTCTTCAGGGAGCCATGGGCGGCATTTACGTGGCCAAGCAAGGCAAGCCGGAGATCGGCGCCGTGATCCAATACCACTACTACCCTCGTTTTTCGGGCGACAAACTTCCACCCATCAAGGATTCAGCCCTGCTGAGTTTATGCGACAAGATGGACACCATCGTGGGATGCTTCAAGGCTCGCATCATTCCCACAGGTTCCCAAGATCCCTTCGCTCTGAGACGGCAGGCCCTGGGAGTTCTTCAGATCATCCTGGAAAATCATTACGCCGTGTCTTTGGAAGAATTGGTCCAACTGACCCAGAAGTCTTACGCGGGCAAATCGAAACCCGCCGAGACAAAAGAGATCGTCGACTTCATGAAGGGCCGTCTTCATACGGTGCTGGAGGCGCGGGGTCTTTCCTACGATGTCATCAACGCCGCGGTCGCGACCGACGCGCCCTCGCTCATCGACATGGTGGCCAAGGCGGAAACTATCCAGAAGTTCAAGAGCGATAAGGACTTCCAAGACCTCGTGACGGCGGCGGGCCGCGTGCTTCGTATCCTCCCTGAGAAGAAGATTTCCGACAAGATATCCAAACCCCTTTTGAAACTGACCGAGGAAAAAGACCTGTTCGACAAGATCCAGTTCGCCAAGCGTTTGATCGACGAGGCGGATCCTAAAAGCGCCGACTATTACGCTGATGTCGTGGGGCACCTGGAAACTTTAGTGCAGCCGGTCCACGCTTTCTTCGAGAAGGTCATGGTCATGGATAAGAACGCCAAGATCCGCCAGAACCGCCTAGCTCTGCTCAAGCAGGCGGCGGACATGTTCATCGTGGTGGGTGATTTCCGTAAATTAGTGTACGCCACGGAATCTTCGGCAAAGTCTTAAGTTTTATCCTTTTAATTTCCCTGAAATACCGCTTTTTTCATTGTTTGCTTTCGTTGAATTCAAAAAGATGTTTGCTACAATAAGTCCCCTTTTCGAAAAGTCTTTCATTCAATCGTTTTGAAATTAGTGTTTTTATCCTCAGGAGGAATGACCATGCCGAAAGTCGCCCAGAAAAACAAGAAATCATCCGCCAAGCCAGCCAAGGTCGCGAAGACCAGTAAATTTGTTTATTTCTTCGGCAACGGAAAAGCCGAAGGCCATGGGACCATGAAGGACGTGCTGGGAGGCAAAGGCGCCGGCCTGGCTGAGATGACCAATTCAGGCGTGCCTGTTCCGCCGGGGTTCACAATCATCACCGAAGTCTGCCGTCTCTATTACGAACACAACAAGAAGACCCCCGAGTCCATCGACAAAGAAATGCAGCAGCACTTGGCCCGGCTGGAAAAAGCCCTGGGCAAAAAATTCGGCGACCGAAACAATCCGCTTTTGGTCTCGGTCCGCTCGGGCGCGAAGTTTTCCATGCCCGGCATGATGGACACCATCCTCAACCTGGGATTGAACGACTTGACGGTGAAGGGCCTTATCGCCTCCACCAATAACGAGCGTTTCGCTTATGACAGCTACCGCCGCTTCATCCAGATGTACGGCAACGTGGTGATGGAGATGGGCAAGGAAGTTTTCGAACGCGTGCTGGACCAAGTCAAGGAAGCCAAGGGCGTGAAGCTGGACACGGACCTGAGCGCTAACGACTTGAAAGAATTGGTCGAGAAGTTCAAGAAACTCATCAAGGATAAAAGCGGGAAGGAATTCCCTCAGGATGTTCTGGCCCAATTGCGCGGCTCGTGCGACGCGGTCTTTCGTTCCTGGATGAACGATAGGGCCATCTATTACCGCAAACAAAACGACATCCCCGCCAACATCGGAACGGCCGTGAACGTGCAGTCCATGGTGTTCGGCAATATGGGCGATGATTCGGGCACGGGCGTTGGTTTTACCCGCAATCCGGCGACCGGCGAGCAGAAATTCTACGGCGAATACTTGCTCAACGCGCAGGGCGAGGACGTGGTGGCGGGTATCCGCACACCCCAGCCGATCCTGCACCTGGAAAAAGACATGCCCAGGGTATTCAAACAGCTTTATGACACGACCAAGAAACTGGAGCAGCATTACCGCGACATCCAGGATTTCGAGTTCACCATCGAGAAGGGCAAGCTTTTCATGCTCCAGACCCGCTCCGGCAAACGCACCGCCGCGGCGGCAGTGAAGATCGCGGTCGATATGGTGGCCGAGAAACTGATCACTAAAGAAGAAGCTTTGTCGCGTGTGGAGCCCATCCAACTCGACCAACTCTTGCATCCGGTGTTCGACTCGAAGGCGAAAATAGACGTCATCACCAAGGGCCTGCCGGCCTCTCCCGGCGCGGCTTCGGGGCAAGCGGTTTTCACGGCGGAAGACGCGGTCAAATTGAAATTGGCGGGGAAGAAAACTATTTTAGTCCGTTTGGAAACCTCGCCGGATGATATTCACGGCATGGACGCGGCGGAAGGTATCTTGACCGCCCGCGGCGGGATGACCTCGCACGCGGCCGTTGTCGCGCGCGGCATGGGAAAGACCTGCGTGGCGGGCTGCGAACACATCAAAGTCGATGAGCACCACAAGAAGTTCATGGTGGGAAGCGTCACGATCAACGAAGGCGACTGGATATCCCTCAACGGCTCGACCGGTGAAGTGATCCACGGTAAGGTGCCGACCCAGGACGCTGAACTTTCCGGCGATTTCGCCACTCTCATGAGCTGGGCGGACGCGGTCCGTACCTTGAAAGTGCGCGCCAACGCCGACGTTCCGCGCGACGCGAAGGTCGCCCGTACTTTCGGCGCCGAAGGTATCGGTTTGTGTCGTACCGAACACATGTTCTTCGATGAGGACCGTCTGCCCCACATGCAGGCCATGATCTTGGCCACGGACGTGGCGTCCCGCCGGGAAGCTTTGAAAAAATTGCTTCCGATGCAAAAGTCGGACTTCCTGGGTCTCTTTGAGGCGATGGCCGGCTATCCGGTCACGGTCCGCTTTTTGGACCCGCCCCTTCATGAGTTCCTTCCCAAACGGGAAGAATTGATGGTGGAGATCGGCCGGATGGAAGCGTCGGGCAAGAATAGTACCGCCAACGAGACCATCAAGAAGGCTGTGGCCTTGGTCAAAACCGAAGGCTCGGATCTTCAGAAAGCCAGGCAGCTTTTGCAACGCGTGGAAGAACTCCATGAGTTCAACCCCATGTTGGGCCATCGCGGCTGCCGCTTGGGGATCACTTACCCCGAGATCACGGAGATGCAGACTGAGGCCGTCATCAGCGCCGCCTGCGAATTGGCGAAAGCGGGGAAGAAGGTCGTTCCCGAGATCATGATCCCTCTGGTCGGCGACGTGGCCGAACTCAAGAATCAAAAGGCCATCGTCATTAAGACGGCGGAGGAGACGATCAAAAGGTACGGAGTGAAGGTGGAGTACACGATCGGGACCATGATCGAATTGCCCCGCGCCGCGGTCACCGCGGACAAGATCGCCGAGGAAGCGGATTTCTTCAGCTTCGGTACCAATGACTTGACGCAAACGACTTTCGGTTTCTCCCGCGACGACACCGCGAAGATCATCCGCTATTACCAGGACAACGGGATCTACGAGAAGGATCCTTTCCAGGTTTTGGACCGCAACGGTGTGGGCCAATTGGTCCGCATGGGCGTGGAAAAGGGCCGGTCGGTGAAACCCAAACTGAAGGTCGGGATCTGCGGAGAGCACGGCGGGGACGCCAACTCGGTGGAATTCTGCCATCTGGTGGGACTCAATTATGTTTCATGCTCGCCTTACCGGGTGCCGATCGCTCGTTTGGCCGCGGCCCAAGCCGCCCTGAAGCACTCGGGCAAGGGCAAGGAATACTCCTCGAAATAAGACCGTTTCCAAGGGGGCGGCCTCACGCTGCCCCCTTCTTTTTTCCTTTAATCATCAAGTTTTTGAGGCTCTTCCAAGGGTTTGGGAGTTTCGTTTGTCGTTTAAGTCGTAATGTTTTGTGTTATATTAACCGGGCTTTTCGCAAGTTTTGGTCTTTAGCTCAAAAATTCTCTGGTCGAGGCCGCGAACCTGTTATGAAACGAAACCTTTCTATACTCTCCTTCTTAATGGCGTTCTTCGGTTCCTCCGCCCTTTTCGCCGACACTTATATCGGGTCCTCGCTGACGGTCGACGCGAACTGGGACCAGAGCGGCAATCCTTTCATCATTCAAAGCACTGTCCTGGTCCCTCCCGGCGTTACCCTTCACGTGGGACCCGGCGTTCAGGTGGTTTTTCAAGGTCCGGCGACCCTTGAGATCGGCGGGGTCCTTAAAGTCGACGGTACGGCGTCCGCGCCCCCACTTTTCAACCTGACCGAGGGTGGACTTAAAAGCCAACTTTTGATCAACGGCGGAGAGGCCAATATCGCCAACGCCCGGATCACCGGCGGCGTGTTCCTCGTTTTTGACGGGACGCTTAAAATGCAGGGGACCGATGTCACCAAGGGTTCCGGCCTTTATCTCAAGGGCGACGCGAAGGCCCATTTGAAGAACAACAAGTTCTATGGGAACGCCTCTGGCGTGATACTGGACGGCGAAGAGGTGGAAGCCGACCTTCAGCTCAACACTTTTGTTCAAAACACTTACGGCCTCTACATCAAAGGGTATCGGAAACTCAATTTCGTGAATAACAGCATTCACGATAACGTTTCGGAAGTAGTCAATAACACAAGCACGCCTGTCCGGTTGGACGGCAATTTCTGGGGAACGATGAGCCCCAAGATGGTGAAAGACAAAGTGAAGGGGCCGGTCAATCCGGGCCAA
Organism: uncultured bacterium; assembly: GCA_964469185.1. Lineage (GTDB taxonomy): Bacteria > Oederibacteriota > Muellerivitia > Muellerivitales > Muellerivitaceae > CAYXYA01. The sequence continues at coordinate 10,717 of CAYXYA010000020.1, forward strand.
ATGAAGGACATTAAAAGCATCCTGCGCTCTTACTTGAGTTCCGAACTTCCAGTGATCACCCAGAAGATGTCCGATGACGCGGAAGCAGAGGATGCGCGGGAGTTCAAGCGTCAAACCGCGGCTTACAAGAAGTTCAAGGAACAGCAGCACAAGTCCGAGATCATCAAGATGGAATCCCAAAAGGTTCCCACGCCCGTGCCGAATGTGACCGAAACACCCGTGGAATCCGAGCTTCTTCCTCCTCCCACTGATGAAATGGTCCCGCCCGTGGATAACACGCCTCAAGCCGCCTCTACCCCCGTGGAAACCGTTGTCGTTCCGCCGTCCATTGAGCCGCCGGATGTTAACATCCCCGGACCGGTGTCAACGCCTCAAGCGTCCGCTGCTACACCGTCCGCTCCCGCCTCACCCGACGCTTTTCAAAGCATGGTGGCGACGGTAAGCGTGGCAAGCGTCACGCCAACGGCGACGGAAAGCGCGGCAATCCCTACGCCAACAGCGATGGTTCAAACGACTCCAGCGGATTCTTCGTCCATTTCCGAACCGCCGATGCCGTCATCCTCCAAGAGCGCCGACACCGCGCCGCCTGATTCGTCCCTTTTCGTCCCGATGCCGCCTGGTGAGTCATCCGCCACATCACCGGATAAAGCGGCTTCGACAACGTCTACCAGTGTTCCAACCAGCGTGCCCACTAGCATGCCGGCAGCGGTAATAACGCCAACTGCGAGCAAACCCGGTGCTTCTTCAGTTCCGGACACCTCATCGGATGCCCCTCCTTTGCCTCCGACCACTTCCGCGCCCGCTCCCGCGGCTTCAACCACGAGCAAATCCGCGGTTCCAAGCGCTTCATCCGACGCCCCGCCCTTGCCTTTGGATACGTCTATTCCCGCTGCTTCCACCCCGACGAGCTCGAGTGTTCCTCCGCCGAACTCGGATCTGGATAGCTTGGCTCCGCCCCCCTTGAATTAGGGACCCTGCTTCAACCCGCCTAAAAAATAACTTTTCAACAAACGCTTTTCTTTTAACAGCCAATCCATTGAATGGTTTGCGATTTTTCACGCTTGAAAACGGACCTATGCCCTGTGGTCGGATCAAGATCCATTCGATCTTGTGGAGGATCAGCTTTTGATGAAGGATCGGCTAGCCCGGAAGGTTTAAAATCCCTGATCGGGATAGGTTTCCTGATCGGTAGTCGGTTTCTTTTCGACCGTCACAGGAGCGGCGCCCTCGGTCGGACTGGGGGTCGTCGGAGTGGGAACGCCCGCTTTCACGACGGGTTGAGATTCCATCTCTAAGATGTCCCCGCCTGAAGAAGCGTTGGAATTCCCGGTGGTGATGTCGGTATTGGTCGAGGAGATCACGCCATTCTCATGAAGGTTGCAGGTCTTGATCGGGACGGTCTCTTTCTTGAAAAGTTCATCCCGGGTACGGGGACAGAAAGCCGTCGCCAACAGCCCCGAATCCAGACAGACCTTATTTTTTACCAATTCAGTCTGCGCGCCTTTGGGCGGTTCGAAGTCTTTGGGAGAGGTGCCGGCGGTGGCGGCCTTCATGAATTCGGCCCAAACCGGCGCGGCGGTCTCTCCGCCCGTTTGCCGTTTGCCCAGGCTGTGCCGCTCATCGTAACCGACCCAAACACCGCAGGTGAGATCGGGCGTGTAACCGATGAACCAGGCGTCGACATTCTCGTTCGTGGTCCCGGTCTTTCCCGCGGCCGGATAGGCGAACCCGAGGCGGCGGATAATGCGGCCCGTTCCGTGATCAATGACGTCTTTCATCGTGTTGACCATGATGTAAGCGCCCATGGGGTCCAGAACGCTTTCGCCGACCGGTGTGTTGTTCTCCAGAACGTGGCCGGAGGCGTCTTTCACCGTCAAGATGCCGAAGGGTTCCACTCTCACGCCTTGATTGGGGAACACGGAGAAGGCCTGGACCATTTCTTCCAATGTTACTTCTGAGGTGCCTAGTCCCAATGAAAGATTCGGCTTGATCGGCGTCGTGATACCCAAACGGCGCGCCACGCTGACCACCGGTTGAATGCCAAGTTTTTCAAGGAGTTTAATGGTGACGACGTTGATGGAATACATCAAGCCGGTATGAAGCGTGGTCGGCCCGCGAAATTTATCGGAAAAGTTGACCGGCTTCCAAGGTTTGCCGGTCGTCGGGTCCTGATAGACGATCGGGGAATCCAGGAAGACATCCGCCATGGTGTAGCCGTTCTCGATGGCGGCCGTATAAATGATGGGTTTGAAAGCGGACCCGGGCTGACGATGGGCTTGAATGGCTCGGTTGAACACGCTCTTGCGGTAATCCACGCCGCCGATCATGGCACGAATGGCGCCGGTATGAGGATCCATCGCCAACAGCGCTCCTTGGATCGGCTGGGTGACCGGGATATTGGTCATGCGGGTTTTACGGGCGAGGATTTCGGCGTTCTCCACGCCGTGCGCGAGAGCTTTTTGGGCGGCTTCCTGCAGTTTGATATCGAGGGTAGTGTAAACGGAGAGTCCGCCTTTATAGACGGCGTTGGAGCCATAGCGGGCTTCCAGCTGCTGACGGACGAATTCCACGAAGTAAGGCGCGTTCTGAACTTCGATCTTTTTGAGTTCGATCGGCATGTTCTTGGCCTCGGTGGCTTCTTGTAAGCTGATAAAAGAAGCGCCGGCCATTTCATTTAAAACCGTATTACGGCGCTTAAGAGATTCCAAAGGATATTTATAGGGGTCGAAATTAGTCGGGGATTTAGGAATGCCGGCCAGTAGGGCGCATTCGGATAGCGTTAGGTCTTCCAAATGCTTGCCAAAATAGGTCCGCGCGGCGGATTCGACGCCATAAGCGCCTTCGCCATAATAAATATCGTTCAGGTACATCTCCAGGATCTGTTTCTTGGAATAGTTCTTCTCGATCTGAAGGGAAAGAAGAGCCTCGCGAAATCTTCGGGACAAGGTCCTTTCTCTGGTAAGAAAAAGGTTTTTGGCCAGTTGCTCGGTCAAGGTGCTGGCGCCTTGCCGGACTCCGCCCGCGCTTACGTTCACGACAAAAGCCCTGAGAATGCCGACCGGATCGATACCCCAATGCTGGTAAAAACGTTGGTCCTCAATGGCGATGACAGCGTTTTGAAGCGTCAGGGGAATTTTATCCAGGGTCACGATGGTGCGTTGTTCCAGCCAGAGCTGGCTGATGAGGTTGTTGTTGATGTCGTAGATCCGGGTGGCTTCGGAGGGTTTGAATTCGTTGAGATTGGAGATGTCGGGAAGTTCCTGCAACTGGGCGTAAAGAACGCCGCCGGCGATCCCCAACACACCGAAGACCGCGTAAAAGAAAAACCTGAGGCCGGTGGAAAATGAGTTTTTGGGTTTTTCGATCGGCAAACCAAATCCTTGTCAACGGGGAAGTGCCCGCGGTGTTTTTGAAGGGCTCATTATAGCCATCGGGCTGACTTTTAACAGCGGGTTCCTTTGCCAGGAAGACGGGTCTTTTGTTATTATGTC
>CAYXYA010000021.1:0-14187 GCA_964469185.1 uncultured bacterium
CAAACCGGCGTAGCCCAGCTTTCTTAACTGCCCCTTCAAGATCCCCTGGTCAAGAAGTTTAGAAAAAAAATGGAAAGCGCTATAGGTATAGTAAAGAGAAACGATCAATGACCCTCCAGGCTTCAAAACGCGGAAAGCTTCCGATATGCATCGAACTGTGTCGGGGGTATGGTGAAGCACCCCATTCGAGTAAACGATATCAAAGTAATTCGAGGGAAATGGAATTTGAGAAGCATCCGCCAACTTGAGCACGGCCTTTTGGCGGTGAAGCTTAAAGTTAAGTTTGGCCAAGCGGTGATGCTCCGGGGTCATGTCGATGCCGTAGACCTGTGCCCCGCACTCCTTAAAAGTCAATAGATCCGAACCCATTCCATGGCCGATCTCCAACACTTTCTTCCCCCAGGCGGAGGAAAAATCGATATTTTTTTTCATCCACTGATCCGTTATCTCATAACGGCTCCGTCGTGCCGAATCAAAGAAGGCGAGGGAACCATAGGGCGCCTTCTTATCGACCCCAACGGCGCCGCAAGGATTCGCGCTCCATTGTTTAAGAGTTTGGGCTTTATGCTTATTCATCCACGTATTCCTTCCACCAAAGGGCGAAGTTGAGTAGATACCAAACCTGCGGGCCATTGCCGTTGTCAATATAACGGAACACTTCTTCCTTATCGAGGAAGTCCGTCTTGTCGCAAAACTCGCCCAGTTCCAGCCGGGTTTTCTCGCCCAATTTGTCGAAGAACCACTCGTAGATTGGGACGCCGAATCCCTGCTTGGGACGGTCGATCAACTCGTCAGGAATGATCCCTCGGACCGCTTTTTTCAGGATGTGCTTGGATTCCCCGTTCGCGGTCTTGACCGACTGGGGAATACTCATCGCCAATTCCACGAATTTGTGGTCGAGGAAAGGGACCCTTCCTTCGAGCGACACGCCCATGCTCATCTTGTCCACGCGCATCAATAAAAGCTCGGGCAGCCGCAGGTTAAGATCGATATAGCTCATCCAATTAAGATTGGATTTTTCCCATGCTTTTTTCTCGAACCGATCCCGGATCGGTTTAAGGGCATCCCAGGAGGTTAGACCTTCCAGCTTTTTCCGCAGACGAGGGGATAACAACGCCTTCTTTTGCGTTTCGGTAAAGGCCTCGGCCCCTCCCCAAAAAACGGGCTGGTCTAAAGAACTGCGGCGAAGCCTCTCATAGGGAGCGGTCTTTGCCTTGCCCATCGCTTTCAAGACGATCAGACCCAGTTTTTTCAAAAAATTCGGGATCGGTAGATCATCCATGTTCTGTAGGCGAAGGGCCGTTTTCCAACTAGGATAACCCCAGAACAGTTCGTCCGCCCCTTCTCCGACCTGGCAGACGATCACCCCGTTCTCTCGGGCCAGTTTGGAAACGTAATAAACCGGCACACAAACGGGATCGGCGATGGGTTCGTCCTGTAAGCGGATCATTTGAGGCAGGAAGCTAATGAGGTCATCGACGTTCAAGAGTTTTTCGTGGTATTCGGCACCAACATAGTCCGCCATCTGCTTGGCGTAATGCAGTTCATTCTGATAGGAATCGTACTTCCCCTCATAACCAATGGTAAAGGTCTTGACCTTTTGGTTCTCGCCCTCGGAAAAGAGAGCGGCGTTCGTACTGGAGTCGATGCCCCCGGAGAGGAACACTCCCACCGGCACATCGCTGACCTTACGTAGCTTGACCGCCGTTCTCAACTCGGCCAGGATTTTCCCCGCAATTTGCTCTTCGGAGTCTCCTACCAAGGGCAAGGTGTGGTCCCAAACATCCCAATAGCGCTTCTCCTCCATGCTCCCGTCCTCTCGGATCCGAAGCCAGGTCCCGCTGGGCAGTTTCTTGATGCCGTCGAACAGGGTTTGAGGAGCGGGTGTCGTGAGGAAAGAAAGATAGTGATAGAAGGCCTCCTCGTTCACCGCTCTTTTTTGATCGGGATCTTGAAGAAGGGCTTTGATCTCGGAAGCGAAGGTGATCCTGTCATTATGGACACTGTAATAGAGAGGTTTGATACCAATGCGATCGCGGATCAGCCATAGTTCCTGTTTTTTCTCGTCCCAAAGGCCGATGGCGAACATCCCGCGGAACTTATGAAGACACTCGATCCCCCATTGCTCGAAAGCATGAAGGATGACTTCCGTGTCCGAATGATCTGTTTTCCACCGGTAATTCCCGACCTGCTGGAGCTCTTTTCGGATCTCCGCGTGATTGTAGATTTCTCCGTTGAAAACGATCTGGAGCGAACCGTCCTCATTGGACATCGGCTGGTTGGCGACCGTCGAGAGGTCGATGATGGAAAGCCGACGGTGACCCAATCCAATCCTTTTATCCTTGGATATCCAAGCGCCAGCGCCATCCGGCCCCCGATGGGCCATCGTGTCGCGCATCTTGACGATATAAGGTTCGGTTAGTTGGAAGGCGCTATTTTTAAAACAAAACGCACCGACAATCCCGCACATGATGGATCCTTACCAAATGGGTTTCCGGTTTAAAACCTTGAACGGCCTCATATAGATTGAGCCATTCGAAGCGACAAAGTCGTTAAACCAAACGGCAAGTCGTTTTTACGAGGAAATCATACCTTAAATGCAGCGGTCCCTTTCCATCCATTTTTCTGGAACCACTGGTCGAAAATCGACCCGATCGATAGGATCCAAATGAATATCGATATCCCAATAAGACCCATGACATAAGAAGTTTTCGGAACCGCTAAGATCCCCGGAAGACCATAAAACATCAAGGCTGCCAACATCGGAAACAAAATAGATCTGGGCAGGCGCGAGTAAAAAAGAAATAAAAGTCCAACATTCGCATACACGAGGACATAGTCAATCAGCTGGTTTGTTTTCGCGGCGATCGTCCTCAAAGTGAACATCGGGTGACTACGGACAAAATCGATCGTGGCGTTCCGGAAGATCGATTCGTACCGGTTCGAGAAATAACTGATTTGAGGATCCGCCGCGAGCGCCTTTTGATACGCTAATTTGTCTGAGGGTTTTATCCCGTATGGATTATCTAAATATCCGAGTCCCACATAAAGGGTGTGCCAAACGTCATGAGTATTTTCACTGGCCTCGTAATTCGGGATCTTTGAGGCCAGGAAAAAATCTCTTTGTTTTTCAAGGTGTCGAAAATGAAACCATGGAATAACGAAAAAAACGGAAAAAATGGCCGCCACTAATAATTTCTGGCGGATTCGGAACGATCGGTTCATCGCTATCCAGATCAATAAAAACAAGACCATGCCGTCCCCAGAGTGGGATCGAACGATATTGCTGTACCCTAAAAACAATCCCCAAAAGCACGCAAGAAAATATAAATACCAAGGATGACTAACTGTTCTTTTTTCCAACAAGATCGCCCAAGGGATGACGATAGAAACGCAAAACATGGAAGTAACGTAAACATCCGAACATTTATAAGCGAATCTTGCAAAAAAAAGCATTCCAAGAACCGCGGCGGAGCGGGCGGGCCAACTTTTAAAAAGTCTTAAAAACCCGACCGTTCCGATCAGGAAGCCTCCTATGATCAAAAAATACAAAAAAATGTTGGTGGCTTGGGACAAGTTGAGATGGAAAACATCGAGTATTTTCGGGACGAAATAATAGATACCAGGATCATCCCCTATTCCCGCCCTGCCATATCCGTCGGGACTCAGACTGGAAGAAATGTATTCGGAAACCTCCGTCCCATTTCCTGGCAAACAAAATCCTTTCGGGTCATAAATCACCAGGGGAATTCCCGTGTTATGAAGCCTCTCGATGGTGGCAGCTAAAACGTTCGACCGATATTCCATGATCATCATCCGAGTATCCTTCTAAATAAATTTTAGCCCTATGGACCGTGGGCGATCCGATTGATATTTATAAAAAGCGTACTTTTTCATCTTCCGCGACAGAATGATTCAACGGATCCAGAAATAATGAAGCTGAAGTGGCTCGCATGGGGCCGCTGGATTCCTATTCCCTGCGTCGTATTTAAGGTCGAAATCTTTTTTCCTTCCACAATGAGCCAATATGAAATCCGAGGTTCCATATCGATAACCTTTATCTAAATCGGAGAATACCTTTTCATACCCCGCCGCGAAAATAGTGTCTTTTAAGATATTTTTTTTCTCACAGATATATTTTTCGAATCCCTGTCTTGAGGCCATCCTGGGAAGTACTTGGGCCCAAGCGAAAAAAGTAAATTTTTGACGTGGAAAAAGCATCCCTAATCTGGAAGAAATTTTCACGTCATTAACGGCCACATTCGCCGGATCGTTCTTTAGCATCATCAGCAAATTCTCGTTCAAATCGATTTTCCGATTCAATTCATCGTTCATTTTGAAAACACCTATCCCAAAAACTGCCAGGATGACGACCGACAAGAACAATCCGGTCCTCTTAAGGACTTTCGAGGTCGAAATGATCAGCAGCAATAAGATCGACGGACAATAAATTCCGTAAAATTGCTCGAAATTATCCGGTTGCGCGAACCATCCGGTCAGGATCTGGAAATTGACCGCAGCCAAGGACGACAAAGCGACAACAAACGAAAAGTATCGAAATGGTTTCGGAATCCGCCGATAAAAAAAGACGAATATGAGGAAGCAAAAACAAAAATTCAGGGATAAAAACGGAAGACGCGACTCGATCAAGTTCGCCTTTGAGTCTTCATTAAGGACAAAACGATAAGCAATCGACAATCCGACCGCGACCATTGCGTAAGATATGACCGGAGGGACCCAAAAATATTTCAACCTATCAGGGATCATTTTTTTGACATGAAGGGTAAAGACAATAAAAAGCAGGGGTATACCGATGAAGAAATAGAGGAAAGGAGCAATCAAATAAAGAGGGTAAAATATTTTCCTTCTCAAACAAAAATAAAGCGTGGAACAAAAAATGAGGATCGAAAGTTGTGGTTCAGGAGATCGGATAATTGGTAAAAAATTCGCTTCCGGCATGCTGAACCAGTAGATCCACCCTTTGCTCAGACTTTTGTAAAATAGGTGGTTCTCAACGGGATTCGACCCCCCGAACCAAAAGGGGATCAAGGTCAGTAGAACAGCGAATTCGTTCGAGGTTTTTTTTTCGAATTTCAACACTATAAATATTTTTCGGAGAACAACTGGAAATAGAAAAATAACGATCGAGTCAAAAATGAAATTCAACCACCCTCCTGAAATATTCGACGAGTGGCCCAATGTCACTAAAAATTGAAACGGCCTTGAGATATTTTGGATCGCCCGAGAATAGTCAAACTGTAAATATTGCGCCTCGTCATAAGCGTTCTCGTAAAAAAGAAACCCATGATTATCGAACATTTGATAGAGCGGATAGGCGCTGATCACGATCCAAATGACAAAAACACAATAGAAAAAAATTTTATTGGTCAACGCGGATCCTTGGAATGATTTAAGAAAGTCGATTATATATTCAAAACAAGTGGCGGGTAAAAGAACTGATCGGGAAAGATCTTTAAAACAATCCTCAGTGAAAAACCTTGAGTTTGTGGTCAACTGTATATTTTTCTAATGTCAAGCCGATCATAAAGATACCAAAAATCGCCGCCAAGCTGATCATTCCCAATACGTAAGCCGGGAATGGCATAATCAAGATTCCAGGAAGCGCATAAAAACATCCCGCCGTAATCATCGGTAACGTTTCTCGCCAAGACGGCCTGACATAAAAAAAACACAAAAGACCAAAATTTGAGAAACTCACTAAATAAAATAGCAGCGCGAGAGTTTTCATGACTACCGTTTTGAGAATGAAAAACGGATCTTTTCGAACAATTTCCAGCGTCGCCTGCTTCAATACCTCGTCGTATTCCGAACTGCAATAAACGATCTTAGGATCGACTGAAGTGACTTTTTGGGCGGCCACCGAATCGTTGTACTGAATCCCATAAGAGTTCGGAAGATACCCCAAGCCGATGTAAACGCTGTGCCAAAGGGGATGGTGATCAGGGTAAGGCCTGTAATTGGATAAGTTTTTTTGCAAGTAGTTGTCTCTGTTCTTCTCAAGAAAGTTGAAATGAACCTTGGGTACTAAAAAAAAAGCAATAAAAACCGTTGTCAAAATAGCTTTTTCTTTCCATTCTAGTTTCCGATCAAGGATCATCCACAGCGCCAAAAAAATCATCATGCCCGTGCCCGAATGACTGCGGATAAAATTGCAATAGCCAAGGACCACTCCCAAAAAAACCATCCAGGGAAGGATCGACTTGAACCCATTCTTTTTTTGCCGGGAAAAAGCAAGAACAAGGGGGGCAGTAGTGGTCACAGCGAACATATAAGTAACGTAAACATTCGAAATTTCAAAAGCGGTAGAAGCCAAAAGGATCAACCCCACCGCTGAAACCAGACGGATTTTAGGGAGTTTGAATAATTTAAAGAAACCAAAAATCCCAATAACCAGCCCCAATAAGATGAAAGACCCCAAGACTATGTTGATCGCGCTAGGGAGAGAAACATCCAAAAGCCTCGAGACCAAGGGAACAAAATAATAGATTCCAATGTCGTCCGTGTGACCAGCAGGAAACAATACAGTTCCCGTACTCCCAATTAAAGGAACACCTGTTAAACGAAAACCGTCGATCGTTTGTACAAGTGTTGAATACCGTCCACTATTTAGGTTCATTTCTTACCTACCACGAAATATTGCGCTCCAAGCGGGAGCCATCCGAGCAACCGATCCAGGAACGCGAAAAAAGGTCCGCGGAACGGTGTGAAAAAGATATATTTCTTTTCCAGGATTTCACCGCAGCGCCGTTGAACTAACCTGCCCGCCTTCCACCGGCGGATCAAAATGGCCTCGTCGTCAAGGTCGCAGTGGTTCACGGCGTGAAGGGTCAGGGGATTCAAAGGATTGTGCTCGAAAATAACAACGAGACCGCCTTTCTTCGTGACCCTGGCCATCTCCTTGACGAAAGCGTTGAACTGGGAAGGCGGAACATGGTGAAGGACACAAATAGCAAAAGTGATATCCATGGAATCGGCCCCGAAAGGCAGCCGCTTGCCGTCATAGTAACGATAGGTAGCCTTGGGATTCAATCTAGCGGCTTTCCTCACAAGACCTTTGGAGATGTCGACCCCATAAACTTTCCCGAACCGTCCCACAAGGTAGCGGTCCGTTATTCCTATCCCGCAGCCCACATCTAAAACCTTCGTTTTCAAAGGCGATTTTAAATATTTTTGCGCCAAGTCCTGGAGATGCCGGGCTTTTTCTTCGGTGAAGAAATCAAGATTTTGCCCGATGAAAGAGATCGAATCCTGGACTTCTTTTTGATATTTATCTTTGTGTTTATCAAAATCGATGCGGACAAAATCATCGGTCAAATTTTTCGAGACCTGTTTCGCGCCGGTTGAAACAAAACTTTTTCTTTTCAATCTTTGTTGGCGCCGTTTACGCAAGAAATGACGGACTTTTCTTCTACCCGAAAGGCTCATAGATCTTTTTGCGTCCGGCTAAGATCGGCTTCCACTCGGAAAGCGATCCTCATAGCCTGCAATTGCTGCCAGAGAGGGATGGGCCACTCACCGCCCTTTTGGATCGTATGGGCGAAGGCTTCGAGCTCTTCTTTTTGACCCTTGTCGGGAACAGTCCCCTTCAAGGAAGGAATAGAAACGCCCGTGGCGGACAGCCCGCAATAATCGTTCAAGGCGATCACCTTGCCGTCCACAAACACCTCGAGTTGTTCCTTGGGATACTCTTTAGAGCCAAGGGCCGTGTAGGTCAGGGACGCCACGGAACCGTCCTCAAAAGAGAGGGTCGCCGCGAAATTATCGCTCGCGCTGTAATAACCCGTCGCGGGTTGGATGGACTGAGCCTCGACGCGGGTCATCTTCGCGCCCGTCAGATAGGTGAAAAGATCGTAGATATGACAGGCTTCCCCGATGTTCCGCCCGCCTCCCTCTTCCCCATGTACCCAGTGATCCAGGGGAATATGTCCGGCGTTCATGCGGTAATTCAGGATCATGGGATTCGACCGATCCTTCACCGCCTCATGGACCGCCGCGGCGTATCTGGAGAACCGGCGGTTGAACCCCGTTAAGAGTATCGGCGCGCCCTTCGAGGAATCGCCCGCGTAAAAATTTTCAATGGCCGCTAATTCTTTTTCATTTAGCCCCAGTGGTTTTTCGACCAATACATGTTTTCCTGCCCTCAAGGCCTCTAGGGCCATCGAGCCATGCAGATGGTGACGGGTGGCGATCAAGACCGCGTCCGTTTCTTTATCTTTCAGCACTTCCTTGAAATTCGTCGTGGCGTAATCAGCGCCGAATTGTTTCGCGGTCGCGTTGGCGTTATGTCCGGTCCGGCTGACGATCGCCCGTAAGTGGTAAACATTCGATAGTGCCTTCAGATTAGGAAGGTGCATCCCCTTGGCGAACCCGCCCGCTCCGACAACGGCAAGACGGATCTGTTTTTGGGTCGAGGGCTCAGCGAAGGGATTTGCGATCGTCTTTGAAAAGCTTTCGTTCTTTTTTCCCTCAGGATAAGAAAGAAGCACGATCAAGGGCCGGAGCTTCCCCATGCTGAGGGCCCGATAGGCCTCCGCCGCTTTTTCCACGGGATAAGTGGCCTGGATCAAAGACTCGACCCGGACCTTCTTTTCGGCGAGCAGCCTCAAATATTCGGCCATGTTACGGTTCTCGGTCCAGCGAACGTAGGCGATAGGATAGTCCAGACCCTGTTCCTCGTAGCGTTGGTCATAACGGCCCGGACCATAGGAGGAAGAGATGAAGAAATCCAATTCCTTCTGATAAAAGTCGCCCCGGCTCAGGTTCAAGCCCACGTCCCCCACCAGGACCACACGCCCTTTTTTGCGGCACATCTTGAAAGCAGTCGAGACGACCTCATGGGAAGGAGTGGCCGCGGTGATGATGACCCCGTCGGCGCCGAGTCCGTCGGTCAAGCGCGCCACCTGCTCCAACGTATCGCCGCTATCAGAAGCGACGGCCAGATCCATGCCTAACTCGCGGGCCAATTTCAGACGGCCCGTATCCAGGTCCGTTCCGATGACACGGCAGCCGTTGGCCTTCAGCATTTGGACGGTCAATTGGCCCAGAAGTCCTAGGCCGATCACAACGAAAGTCTCGCCCAAGGTCGGTTGCGTGCGGCGAACCCCTTGAAGAGCGATGGAGCCCAAGGTGGCGGTACTGGCCTCTGCGAAGTTCACACCCTTAGGGATCGGCGCGGTCAAATTACGGGAGACCTGGATGATCTCGGCATGATGGGCGAACTGGGCCCCCGCGCAAGCGACCCTTTCGCCGACAGACAGATCGCGGATGCCTTTGCCGACCTCAAGGATCGTGCCGGCCGCTGAATAACCCGTCGCGTCGCCCGCAGCCAGTTTTCCCTCGATCACGCTTTTCGTCTTCGAAAAACCCTGGGTAGCGACCATGCGCAGGGCTTTTTGGACTTTTCCGGGATGTTTCAGGGCCTTCTTCCAAAGAGGGGTCGCGCTTCCCGCGACTCCGCTCAACTCGGTACCGGCTGAGATACAGGAATGGGATACCCGGACCAAAACACGGCCCGGCTCAATGGTCGGCGCCGGGACTTCTTCGATGACGATCTGACCCTGACGAATGAGGACTTGTTTCAACGCCAGACTCCCCTTGTATCGATGATGGTCTTTCCCGCGATCAGTTTACGATCCACGTCGTAAAAAAGCTTGTGATTCACTAGCAAGAGGATGACTTGGGCCTTTTTTAGGGCTTCATCCAGTTCCACCAGTTTGACCCGGGAAAAAGAAGAGAGGGACGAGGGAAGCGCCTCCACATGGGGTTCGACCACTAAAAGATCGCCAACCTTGTCTTTCGCCAGGTGCTCGACGATATCCATCGCGGGGGATTCCCGAAGGTCGTCGATATCCGCCTTGAAGGAAAGTCCCAGGCAGGCGATGACCGGTTTGGCGTTCCCTTTAACGGCTCCTTTGACCTGAGAGACGACAAAGCGCGGCTTGCCGTCATTGACCTCGCGCGAGGTCCGGATGACCCTCGCCAGCTCCGGCGCGGAGTCCACGATGAACCAAGGGTCCACCGCGATACAGTGTCCGCCGACACCCGGTCCGGGCTGGAGGATCTTCACCCGGGGATGCCGGTTGGCCAGTTCGATCAATTCCCAAACATTGATGCCCATCTTTTCGCAGATCAGGGAGAGCTCGTTGGCGAAAGCAATGTTGACGTCCCGGCTGGCGTTCTCCGTCAGTTTGGCCATCTCGGCCGTCTTGGCGTTGGTGATCACGCAGTCGCCCTCCACGAATATCTTGTAGAGAGACTTAGCCCTTTCGGAGCAGGGCGCGCTCAGTCCCCCGATGATGCGGTCATTTTGGACAAGTTCCCGGATGACATGACCCGGCAAAACCCGCTCGGGGCAATAGGCGACACGGATATCCGACTCAGCGCCATTTTGATGGGGGAAGGAGAGGTCTTTGCGGAGTTCACCGAGCCAATGGGAAAGTTTTTCGGTCGTTCCCACCGGCGAGGTGGATTCTAGGATGACCAGGTTGCCTTTTTGGAGCACCGGCGCAATGGACTTCGCCGCGGCCTCTATATAAGAGAGGTCCGGCACATGCTCCTCCTTGAAGGGGGTGGGAACGGCGATGATAAAAGCTTCCGCCGCCTCGGGTTTCGACACGGCCTTGAGTTTTTTCTCCGTCACGACCCGGTGGACGATCGCGTCCAGTTCCGGTTCCACGATATGGATTTTGGCCTGGTTGATGGCTTCCACGGCCTTGGGGCTCACGTCCACCCCGATGACTTCCACACCCCGGCTCGCCAGGGTGGCGGCGGTCGGCAGTCCGATGTAGCCGAGCCCGATCACCGAGATCTTGTTAAAAGGTAGTTTCAACGCGACTCTCCCGCTTTGAGGATATGTTGAACGATCCGTTTCGCTGCCAACCCGTCCCCGTAGGGGTTATGGGCCCGGCTCATTTTTCGATATTGCGCCGGCTGGTCCAAAAGCCGTTCAGCCTTCTTCACGATCACCTTGTCGTTCGTCCCGACCAGGATAACGGTTCCCGCATCGACCGCTTCGGGCCGTTCGGTGGTGTCCCTCATGACTAGGACGGGCTTGCCCAACGACGGCGCTTCCTCTTGGACCCCGCCCGAATCGGTCAAAATAAGATAAGACCGGCTCATCAAAAACACAAAAGGTAAATAGTCCTGGGGTTCGATCAAATGCACCCTTTTACGCCCTCCCAACAGCCTTTTGACGGGTTCTTGGACATTCGGGTTCAAATGGACCGGGTAGACGATCTGGACATCCTCCCGTTCGGAGAGCCGGGCCAGGGCTCGGCAAATGCCCTCAAAACCCCCGCCGAAGTTCTCACGGCGGTGGCCCGTCACAAGGACCATTTTTCTTTTCGGGTCGAGGAAAGAGAATTTCTTTTCCATATCCCGGCTTAGTTTCGGATTTTTCTTGAAGCGCGCGACGACTTCCAGGAGCGCGTCAATGACTGTGTTCCCGGTCACGATGATGTCCTTGGAGGATATCCCTTCGCGCAGAAGATTCGCCTTGGCTTTCGAGGTAGGCGCGAAATGGAACCGAGCGATGGCGCTGGCCAGTTTTCGGTTCATTTCCTCGGGCCAGGGGGAGAAGATATTCCCCGTTCTCAATCCCGCTTCCACATGCCCGACAGGGATCTTTTCATAAAAAGCAGCGAGGGCCGCGGCGAAAACGGTGGTGGTATCACCTTGAGCCAGCAGCAAGTCAGGCTTCAGTTCCCGCAGGATGGGCCGAAGTCCGGAAAGGACGCCGGTGGTGATGTCGGTGAGATTCTGTCCCGGTTTCATCAAGTCCAGGTCGTAATCGGGCTTGATCTTGAAGAGCTCCAGGACCTGATCGAGCATCTGGCGGTGTTGGGCCGTCACGCAGACGTAGGATTCGACGCTCTTGGTCATTTTCAAACGCTCGACCACAGGCGCCATTTTTATGGCCTCAGGCCGGGTCCCAAATACTGAGAGAACTTTCATTCGATTTTCCTTCTTATGAAATGTTCCCCTTAAATAGGGTCAAAGGGTGACTATTCCAATATCCATCCATGGCGCCCAATGCGTTAAAAATCAGCGATAGGACGCACAAGACGATAAACGCCGATTGCTTAGGTCTTCCCCATTCGAGAAAATTTTTCAAAGTGTAACATACCGGAATCATCAGAAAAGGAATAACCGGAACCATTTCTCTGGGCCCAAAGGACCAGGCGCCTGACCAGCCGATAAAACAAGCCATCACCAGAAAATAAGAGAGAAAACCCCCACCCCAGACGTAAGCTTCCGATCCTTGCTCCATCAGGAATTTTTTCCAAGAAAACAGGATAGGAAGAATCACCGGCACGAAGGTCAGAATGCCATGATTCCAGGAAAACCAAATCCCTAAAGACCCAAAAATAGGATTGTAAGGAATAAAAGGAGTCGGAGGATGGAACGGCGAACCATACATTTTGAAGTTCAAGAAAAGATAAAAAACCGCAGACAGGATGGGTCCCAAAGCAAAGCGAAGAATGTTGCTCCATTCCATTCGCTTTAGCCAAAACACAAAGAGAGGGATTGCCAAAACTGCGAAAGGGGTTTTTATCGTCATCCCCAACCCAATTAAGGCGCCGGCCCACAAACCCGAATTTTTCTCCAATGCCAGCAAGTAGGCACCCAGGGCAAAAAAAATGAGAAAAGGTTCAGTGAAAAGGGTTCGGCCATAAGCCCAAATAGGCGTGCCTATAAAAACCAAAAAGGTCGCCAAGTTGATCAACACTGCATCTTTTGTATAGCGGCTGATAACCCCGCGAAAAAGAAAAACCGAGAGAATCACGGACAAATTGGCTAAAAAAAGGGCCAAAGGTTCCAAATAAGGTGTGCCCTTCGCGATCCACAAAAAAGGAGCCAATAAATAAGCTATTCCGGACGGATGGACGGAATATTCCGGCAAGGACGAAATATCAGATGGAACTCCCGGCTTTAAGACGGGTACGGGATGACCCTTTTCATCCCTCTTCCATTTATCTAAATTTTCATAAATTTCTTCCGAGACAATCCGCCGACCGTTTAGATTCGACGCCACATGGCGTTCGAGCGGAAGACCCGCGAATTTTTTACCGGCCTGAAAAGAACCTTGACAAGCCGAGTCATAATTATTTTTCAAGTCAAGATCACCGTCATTAAGAAGGCTGTTGATCACGATCAAGTAATGAGGCTCATCGCCACCTTTAACGTAAGGCATGCCGAAACGCGGACCGTGAAAAAAAATCGGAACGAAAAGCAGAAGGACCATGAATATTAGAATTGGTTTTTGCAAAGAAAAAAACGCCTTAAGCTTACGAATCAATCGTCAACTCCCAAAAATGGATTCTTGTTAAAACCAACATTTTTCATGTTCGGACAAATGACCACATATTAAACATTAGTGGTTGTTTTTTTAAAACCCGATCTCAAACTCGCCCAATCCTCGAGATCCAAAGCCCCGAAGAGGTAAAGACCTATAGCATAAACCACCGGCCCCAAAAGGAGCCAATAAAGACGGGGGTCGTAATAGAGGCCCGCTCCCATAAAAACCGCGGCGGCCAGGGACGCCGTGAAAGGCCGAAGCCAAGCAACCGATCCCGCGCGCCGAAGATAAGGCGCTGCCAGGAGGAAACCCAAAGCAACTCCCAAATATTCGCAGAGAACCGTGGCCCAGGCGGCGCCTTGGATCCCCCAACGCGGGATGAAAAGAAAATTCAACAGGACGTTCAACAGGAACAAAAAAGCGAATTGGAAATTGAGACGAACGGTGTTTTTCACCGCCAGGATATCCACATAAATATTCGCGATAAAGAACGGGAGGATCGAAAGAGCCAACAGGGCGAAAACCGGTCCTGAGGACGCGTACTGAGGTCCCGCGATCAGGACCAAAAGCGACCCGGCGAGAAAAAAGCCACCGACGGTCATGGGCAGACCCAGGAAGAAAAGGAACTTCGCGCATTTGAAAGCGAATTTCCCGAAATCCCGCGGCTTGTCCTGGATGGAGGAAAAAACCGGGAAGACCGCCTGGGAATAGAGCTGGGAGATGGAGAGGGTGAAGAGCAGGACCCTGGTCGCCATGTCGTAAAAACCCACCGCCTCATTGCCGGACAAGCTTTTTAAGATGATCGAATCCACGCGGTAATAGATGGTCTGGAGCGCGCCGAAAGTCGCCAGCGGAAAAGCCAACCGCAA
>CAYXYA010000022.1:0-7188 GCA_964469185.1 uncultured bacterium
GGATCGCCCGTGGCTGCGTTCCAGAGCCGGGCGGTGCCGTTCGTGCCGGTGGTCATGAAAGTTTTATTGTCCGGGCTGAACAGGACGGAAGCGATGGCGCCGCCATGCTTGAAGGACTTCAATTCCTTCCCGGAGACGGTGTCCCAAAGGACGGCGTTGGGACCGGACGCGGTCAAGAGGAAGGCGCCGTCGGGACTGAAGGCCGCCGTTCTGACCCACCTCGACCGGACCAGGGGAGAAGCCGTTTTTTTCCCGGCGGGATAAAGTTTCAGCGAGCCGTCATCACCCAACGACGCCATTTTTTTACCGTCGGCGCTGAGGAAGGCGCGCGCGACCGCCGAGCCGGTCATCACGGGGCTTCCCAATTCCTTCGCGGTCTGGGTCTCCCAAAGACGGAGGGTTCCATCCTCGCCGCCGGTCAAGAAGGTCTTTCCATCAGCGCTGAAGGCTCCCCATCGGACCGCTTCGGCTGCCAAAAGATTCTTGGGCTTTTCGGTGGCCAAGTCCCATAGCCGGGTCTTCAGACCGCAAGTCAGCAGTTGAGAACCGTCGGGACTGAAGACGGGCTTGAGGAGATTTCCCGAAAGGGCCAGGGGACGACCCAAGGCCTTACCGGTGGAGGCCTCCCAGAGAGCTGCGCCGCTACTACCGTAGGTGAGGATCTTTTGTCCATCAGGACTGAAAAGTGCGCGGGGTTGTTTTTTCCTGAGCGGGTCGCGGCCCGAACCTTTCCAATCCAACGCGACCGGGTCGACCGCGCTTTCGCCCAAGGTCCAAAGACGGGCGAAGTTGTCCTTGCTTCCCGTCAGGAGGTGCCGGTTCGAGGCGTCCCAGTCCGCCGTCGTGACAGTGTCGCCGTGCCAGAACTGTTTCAGGGAGGCGCCTGTTTGCGCGTCCCAAAGTCTCACGACGTTGTCGCCGCTCGCCGTCAAGATCCGGCGTCCGTCGGGGCTGAAGCCCAGGAGGAGAAAGCGGCCCGCGGTCTTCAGGTCGAACTTCGAGGGTAAGTGACTTCGGACGTCAAAGACCTGGGCCTTCCCGAGCGACCCTTCCGCGAGGACCGAGGCCAGGATGCGCCCGCCATCGGGACTGAAAACGGCTTTGGCGCCGAAGCCTTTTATAAATAACGTCCCGTCTTTGCGGCCGCCCCCGTCGTTATAAAAACGGATTGTTCCGTTCCAACCCGTCGCGAGGATGGTCCTGCCGTCGGGACTGTAAGCGACGTCGGGTCTGTACCAGGAGAGGGCGCCTTTTATCTCAAGACGGATGGGTTCGCCACGGGGGTCTCCCTTTTCCCAGTCCCACAGCCGTGCCGTGCCGTCGGTACTCGCGGTCAGGATCCTTTTTCCATCGGGGCTGAAGACGGCCTTGAAGATCGAATGGCGATGCCGTAGGGGAGGGCTCAAGGGTTCTCCCGTCGTGACGTTCCAGAGCCGGGCGGTTCCGTCGGCGCTAGCCGTGACGATCCTTTTTCCCTGAGGTCCGAAGGCTACCGAGGTGATCTCTTTGTCGTGCCGCATGATCGTTCCCAGCGTCTTTTGGTTTTCCACTCCCACCAAAATGATCCTTCCCTTGGCGTCGCCGAGGAGGGCGATGGAACCATCCTGGTTGAGCGCGGCGGCCGTCAGTTTGTTCTCCAATTTAAAAGGCCGCCCGATGGAAAGGCCTGTCGCCGTCTCCCAAAAGCGCACGCCCGAAGAGCCTGAGGTCAGGAAGACCTTTCCGTCGGAACTGAAGACCGGGGTCATGCCGTTCCCGTTGGAATGGAAAAGAGCGGAGGGGATGGGAGGCATGCGCGTCATGGCGTTGCCCCGCGCCAATAGGGAAGGCAGGACCTTGTTGGAGACGGCGAAATAGGCCACGGCGGAAGCCGGGTCGTTTTTGGCCAGGAACTCACGCCCCTTGAGGACATAGTTCAGCGTCGTGCCTTGCGCCTGGAGGTTCTTATTGCGCGAGATGAGGAAGAACGAGGCGAGGATTGCCAGGATCGCGACGCCGATCGCCATGAGGGGAACGCGGTGGCGGCGGGTGAATTTGGAAAACCGGTAAACCTTGTCGTCGGCGAGAGGGCTAACGGGTTTTCCCGAACGACGGTCCCGGAGGTCCGAGAGGATCTGGTCGATGGAAGCGTAGCGGTCTTCGGGATGGGTTTGCATGCATTTGGCGACGATGGCGGAAAGTTCGCGGTCGACCCGTCCCTGGGTCGCCTCAAAGAGAGGGGGGACGACGCTGCTCTCGATGGCTTCGCGGTAGATCTGGAGGCGGTCCTGGAGTTTGGGAGTGTCCTCCAGTTGTTTTCCGATCTCCTCATGGGGAACGTGGCCACTCAGGAGGACATAGAGGGTACAACCCAGGGCGTAGATGTCCCAGCGCACGTCGGGTTGGGGCGGTTCGTTCTCCGCCGGGATGACCGCCTGCTCGGGCGCCATGTAATAGAGTGTGCCGAGGGCGCCGCCGGATTCGCTCAGGACGCGTGAATGGCCGAAGTCCGCCACGCGCACGTGGCCCTCGTCATCAAAAAGAACGTTGGCGGGTTTCAGGTCGCAATGCACCATCTGCTTGGTGTGGACATAGTGCAGGGCCTGGGCGATCTCCTTCATCCAATCGGCGGCCTTCTCGACGTCCAGAGGACCCTTCTCATCGTGGATGAATTTTTCGAGCGAGCCTTCCTGGGCCAGGTCCATGACGTAATGGGGCGTCTCGCCGTTCAGGTCGGCGTCCAGGAGGGAGACGATGTGCGGGTGCTTGTCCAGACGGATGAGGCGCTCGGCTTCGCGTTGCAGGAAGAACCAGTGCACGCCGCTTTTCTTGATGAAGACTTTGACCGCCACGAGTTTACGGGTGCGGACCTGGAGGGCTTCCCAGACCTGCGCGTAGGCGCCTTGTCCAATGGGTTTCAGCATCACATAACCCGGGATCTTGGGAGCGTCAGGATCCTGCTTGAGTTGTTGGAGTTCGGAAAGTTCTTGGGAGGCCTTTTGGGAGACCTCGGTTTGGGGCATGGTTCGATCGATGGGGATAGGAGGTTCCCTGGTGAGCTTGTTTTTCGTGGCCATGAGGTTCCTCCTAGCGGAGGTTTAGGACGATAAAAACAAGAAAAACAAACTCCCGATGCCGGGCGTTTGGGCGTGGGGCTTTTGGTTTCATTCTAATGTCAGGACTTTGAAAATGGTGCGCGGAAGGTAATTTGACAGGAAAGTTAAGTTAGGCGATGGAGAAGGTCTTGTGGATGAAGCCGGTTGGTCATTCTACCGAAAAGGGTCGGCGTGCACCGTATCCAGCATGAAGCGCACACCTACCCGGGCGTCAAAGACCTGGGTCAGTCCCTGCCATGGGATGAGATGGTCGAGACCTTCAGCGTAGAGGGACCAGTCCTGGCCGTTTTCCATGGGGAAATCCATCCCAACTCCCAGGTTCATTCCAAACAAAAGGTCGTAGCCTCTGTTCAACAGATCGGGAGGTGGGGTCGGCGGGATCGTTGGAATGAAGAATTCATCAATTAATGCGTCCATGGACAGACCTCCCAACAAGTAAGGGACGGTGTTGTACCGGTGATGAACGTAATCCCACTTGTTGGCCAGGTACCAGCGGATATTCACGGAAAAAGATATGTCGTCCGTTGGTTGGATCGTAATAGGAGGCAGGGCTTTGCTGAGATTGGATTGATTAATGATCATGGTGATATTGGGCATGGTGTAGTAATCGAGACCCCATAAACCGTCGAACCGGTCCGACATGCTGATGCCCATCCACGCGCCCAGTTCGGGTCCGGGCGCGGTCGAAGGGATGAAGCCGGTGGAGAATTCGCCGCCGGCGTGGAACATCAGGCTGAAGTTGGGCATTTCCTCTTTTTGAGCCGAGGCGGGTTGGGTAAGGAAACCTGTAAAGAATAAAAGAATGAAGATCATTTGGGCAACGCGTCCGGCTAACGGGAAAGATCTCATGCCGGAGATTATCCGGCAAAAGGCTTTCAGTGGGAAGGGGCGATAAGGATCGTTATTCGTGAAACGGGGGTTAAACGGGAAGCGAGTTCAGTTCCGCCAGACGCTGCGATCCAGGTTACGGTATTGGATGGATTCGGCGACATAGGCGGGTTTAAGGTTCTCCTCGCCGTCCAGGTCCGCGATGGTCCGGGAGACTTTGAGAATGCGGTCGTAAGCCCGGGCGGACAGGCCGAATTTTTCCATGGCGCTCTTGAGGAGGGATTGGGAGGCATCATCGAGAGGGCAATATTTTCTCAATTGCAGGCTGGTCATCTGGGCGTTGGAATGGATGCCATCGTCCGTGAAGCGCCTCCGTTGGATTTCCCTCGCGCGGCTGATGCGGTCCCGAATGGCGCTGGAGGGCTCGGCGGGTTCGTTGTCCGAGATCTCCTTCCATTTCAACGCCGGGACCTCGATATGCAAGTCGATCCGGTCGAGCAGGGGACCTGATATCTTGCTGAGGTATTTTTGGATCTGATGGGGCGTGCAGGTGCATTCCCGCGAAGGGTCGGTGTAATAGCCGCAAGGGCAGGGGTTCATGGCCGCCGCCAACATGAACTGGGCGGGGAAGGTAAGGCTGGATTGGACACGCGAGATGGTGACCATCCCGTCCTCGAGAGGTTGGCGCAGGACTTCCAGGACGTTCTTGTTGAATTCAGGAAGCTCGTCCAAAAATAGGACGCCGTTGTGAGCAAGGCTGACCTCGCCGGGTTTCGGGATGGTACCGCCGCCGATGAGTCCCGCGTCCGAGACGGTGTGGTGGGGTGAACGGAAGGCACGGGTCGCCATCAGGGCCCTGCGCCTGACCAGCGTCCCGGCGATGGAATGGATCTTGGTCGTTTGGATCGCCTCTTCCACGGAGAGCGGTGGCAGAATGGTGGGAAGCCGTTTGGTCAGCATGGACTTACCCGATCCCGGGGGTCCTACCAATAAGATATTGTGGCCGCCTGCGGCACCGATCTCCAGGGCTCGTTTTGCGTTCTCTTGGCCCTTGACGTCGGAAAAATCTACTTTGTAAGTGGAATGCTGCTTGAATTCACTTTCGATATCCACCTGTGTCGGTTGAAGTTTCTTGGCGCCGCTTAAGAACTCAAAGGCCTCACGGAGATTTTTCACCGCATAAACCGGGATTTCCTGGACCACCGCGGCTTCTTTGGCGTTCTCGGCGGGAACTAGCAGGCCCTCGATCTTGGCGTCCCGGGCCGCGAGGGCGATGGATAGGGCTCCTCGAATGGGACGGATCTTACCGTCCAAAGCGAGCTCGCCGACCATCCAAAAACCATCGACCGATTTTTGGGGCAGTTTGCCCGAGGCCACCAAGATACCGACCGCCATTGGCAGGTCGAACGAAGGGCCTTCTTTTTTGGTGTCAGCGGGGGCTAGGTTGACAGTGATACGCTGGATGGGAAAAGGGAACTGAGAATTGGAAATGGCGCTCTTGACGCGGTCTTTGGATTCTTTGACGGCGGCGTCAGGCAATCCCACGGTTTGAAATGTTGGGAGCCCGGGACAGATATCCACCTCGCATTCAACGGCGTAGGCATCGATGCCCAGGAGGGCGGCGCTTCGGATGTTGGAAAGCATTGTTGTTCTCGAAATAAATTGTTTCAAAAAGCTTGATTTTCAAGGGTTTTATATCAAGGACTTTGGTAAGAATCAACCGAATATGATACTTTTGGGGTGTTAAAACAATCTGGATGACAAGGCCTGCTTGAAAAAGTCAGAAGGTGTCGTTAAGATACGGCTCCTCAAGTTCCATTTCATTCAAGCAAAGGTGCCAGAATGCCATCTACTGAAAAAGTCAAAGTCAATATTCACGAGAAAGATTTCGAGATCGAGATCTTTGAGAAGCAGGGAAGGGTTTTCGCCAAGACCCACGTGAACGACTTTGGCGAGATCGTTGTTCCGGATTTCGGCGGCGGCAGGGAAAGAGCTTTAAAGAACATCCAGGCTAGGATCGGTAATATCGTGGCCGCTATGCAATCGGACGTCGACCGGGAAACCCGCCGTAAACAGCGGGAAGAGGAACAGATCAAGAAGCAGAACCAAAACAACTGATATTTGTGTTCCAGCCGTAAGGCTGGGCACTGAGGGGATCCCCCCCTCTTTGAAGCCCTGGATCCCCATCCGGGGCTTTTTTATTTAAAACGGGAATTTTCTACTCGATCCAGAAACTAATGACCTCAAGGTTCTTGTTCGTCTGACGAAGGCGGTTGGAAAGAACTTTGATGATGATGTCCATCAACTTCAAGGCCGCGTGGGGTTTGTCCTTCCGAAGGGCCTGATAGCCGGTCAAAGAGACCATGTAAACTTCCGAATCGGTGGTAGCCCTTACCGCCGCTGAACGGGGTTGTCCGTCCAATAGCGCCATTTCGCCGAAAAACTCGCCAGGGTTCAATACGGCGATGGTGTTTTCCTGATTCTTGACTTTCTTGATGATCTTCACAGCGCCGGACTTGATCACATACATGCTATCGCCCTTGGAATCCTCCTCGAAGATCGTCTCGTCTTTTTTATAGGATTTTTCCTCGCCGACGCTGCCCAAAGCCTCCAGGTCGCTGCCGTCAAAAGTTTTAAAAGGGGGATATTTGGCTAAATAACTGACGTCTGGCATAAATTCTCCTTGGATGAATCAAATGAGGTGTTAATTGTAGAATTCTTATGAAAAGACGCAACACAAAAAATCAAAGTTTTTAGGAAGCCCGGCGCACGAAAGGCCGAATGGGTTAATAAAATCCGTGTTTGACGCCGGATTTGCCTGGAGCGGCAGGGGCTGAAGCCGGGGATGGGGCGGCGGCTGATTGGCTGACAGGGTCTTCCGAGGCGGGAATGGGCGCGGGCGCGCGGAGAACTTCGACAGCTTCTAAAACTTGAGCTTCCTGCTCCACGTTTTGAGTATCCACTTGAACGATGGCATCCAGGACCTCATGTTCGTCGAGAACATAGCCGTCCAAGGCGGAAGTTGGCAAAGGCTGGTCCATGTTGAATTCCGGAATGGCCGCGGGTGGTTCTTCGTTCAAACTGAAATGCTCGGTCGATCCTTGAGCGGCGGCGGGATAAGTTTCCAAAACTGGCGCGGCGTAGGATTCTTGAGCGGAAGAAGTCATGGCCGGCGCTTCGGGCGGTTCAGGCATGGCCGGAGGTTCTGTTGCTACTGGAGCCGCGGGTTCGGAAGGTATTGGAGCTTTGACCGCTGCTGGGGCAG
>CAYXYA010000022.1:7198-14161 GCA_964469185.1 uncultured bacterium
GCATGGGAGGCGCGGCGGGCATCGGCTGCGCTGTAGGCGTTGGGGCCGGAGGGGGCATCGAGACTGGGGCAGGCGCGCTCGCCTCGGCCGGTGAAGCCGGAACACTTTCGACGGCAGGTTGAGGAGATTTGGCGGCTTTGGCCCGTGCTAAAACTTGTTTTAAGTGCTCCTTGGGGTCCATTAATTTGATACCGCCTACGCCGGCGACCTGAGATACGGCGGAAGAACTCTTCGCTTCTGCGGCCGCAGATCTCGCTTCGGCGGGAGCGTCCTCTTTTTTCATGTCCAAGTGCTTTTCTAATTCTTCCAGGGTCATATTTTTTAATTTAGCGAAACGGTCCTTGGCCTCGTCCACCATGGCCCCCGCCTCGTGAATGCGGATGAATTTTTCGTATTCGGCCGAGGCTTTTTCCACGATGCCCTTGTTCTCGTAAACCTGCCCCAGAATAAAATGGGCGTTCGCGTAGCTGGGTTCCAGCTTGATAGCGATGCGGTACTCGTTGATGGCTTGTTTGTAGCGGCGGAGTTTGTCATAGATCAAGCCCATCGTGTTGTGGACCTTGGCGCTCTGGGGGTTCAAAGTAAGGACGGCGCTGAAAGTTTCCACGGCATTTTGTAGTTCGCCTTTGCGTTCGTAAGCGAACCCCATGGCCATGTAAGCCGCGGTATAACGGGGATCCAAACGGATAGCATCCTGAAAGGCTTTGACGGCCTTCTCAAGCATGTCCTGTTTAGCGTAAAGGGAACCCATATCGTAAGCGTTCTTGGCTTTATTTTTGCCGGTCTTGGCGGATTCTTCCAGGCGCTTAAGCGCCAGTTCCATGTTGCCGACAGCGTCCTTATCGATCCCGAGGCGGTTATAGGATTCACTATAAGAAGGATCAAGACCCACGGCGGTTTGGAACGCCTGCATGGCTTTGACGTATTGTCCCTGGGCGTAATAAACGTTCCCCAGGTTGTTTTGAAAGGTGGCGTTCTTGGGGCTACGCACAATGGCGTCATTGAAGGTCTTAGTGGCTTCGGCGTAACGTTCGCAGCGGGCTTGGGTCAGCCCCAGATTGTTCCAGGCCTCGGCCGAGTTCTCATCGATGGAAATGACTTTTTTGAAGTTCTGGATCGCCTGCTCATATTCGCCCAGGTCGGAATAAATGAATCCCATGGCGGAGTAGGCGTCTTTATAATTCGGGTCGATCTCAAGGGCTTTTTGAATTTCCTTGATGGCCTTGGCGCTATCGCCTTGTTCCGCGAGTTTATGGGAGGACTCTACGAGTTCTTTTTTTTTGTCTTCTTTACTGCCGAAAAGAGCCATGAAAATTACCGTCTAACTTTTGGATTTTGAGGAACGGCCATTGTATCGCCGTTTCTTTTCAAAGGTCAACGAGCACATCATCAAGCCCGATCAACGTCCGGGTATCCCAGGAAAACCACCTGGAAACCCGCCTGGTGGGGGGCCGCCCCGTCCCATGCCGCCCATAAAGTTGGCGGCTTTTTGGCCCAGACTCCCTTTTTTCATCATTTTCCGCATCATGTCATATTGTTTTAAAAGCGTATTGATCTCATCGGGCCGGGTACCGCTGCCCTGGGCGATGCGGCGCTTACGCGAGCCGTCCAATAGTTGGGGAAACCGCCGTTCTTTATTTGTCATGGAAAAGATGATGGCTTCCATGCGCTTGATCTTCTTCTCATCCGGCGCTTGGGCCATCATCTGTTTTTTCTGGGCTTGGTCGCCGGGAAGCATGGAAATGATCTCGTCCATCGAGCCCATTTTTTTCAATTGCTGGATCTGATCGAGCATGTGTTCCATGTTGAAGTCGGAGCCCTTGGAGAGTTTTTGTTTTTCTAAAGCGCTATCGCGGGAGGCCTCCTCGGCTTTTTCGATAAGGGTCAGCATGTCGCCCATTCCGAGGATGCGGGAAGCCATACGGTCGGGATGGAACGGCTCCAAGCCGTCCAATTTCTCGCTGACGCCAACGAATTGAATGGGTACGCCGGTGACGGACGTAATGGAGAATATAGCGCCGCCCCGAGCGTCGCCGTCGGCTTTGGTCAGGACTAGGCCTGTCAGGGGCAGGCGAGCGTGAAAAGCGGAGGCGATGTTCACCGCGTTCTGTCCTGTCATGGCGTCCACGACCAGCATGATGTTCGTGGGCTTGAGTTTCTTCTGGATCTCCGAGATCTCGATCATCATGTCCTCGTCGATCTGTAAACGGCCCGCGGTGTCCAGTATCAAAATGTTACAGTCGTTCTGCAGGGCGGTTTTGACGGCGCGCACACAGATGTCCAGGGTTTTCTCGCCGGTCTCGGGTTTGAAGATCGGAACCTGTATTTCTTGAGCGAGCACACCGAGTTGCTCAATGGCGGCGGGACGGACCAGGTCGGCGGCCACGAGGCCGGGTTTGCGGCCGTCTTTCTTGAGCCACAAAGCCAGCTTGGCGGCTGTAGTGGTTTTACCCGTTCCTTGAAGTCCCGCTAAAAGAATGAGCGTGGGCGGAGCCGGGGCGAATTTGAGTTTGTTGGCACTTTTGTCTTTGGGGGTTAAAAGCTGGATCAACTCCTCGTGGACAATTTTGATCATCACCTGGCCGGGGGAGAGGCTCAGTGAAACATCTTTTCCCAGCGCCTTGGTTTTGACTTTCTCGAGGAAAACTTTGACCGTTTCCAAGTTGACATCGGCGTCTAAAAGGGCCAGACGGACATCGTTCAGTGCTTCCTGAATGTTTTCTGAGGACAGTTTTCCCTGACCGCGAAGGTTCTTGAAAACCTTTTGGATCTTTTCGGTTAGTTGCTCGAACATGGCTGTCCTGTGGGTTGTGGTTTGGGTGAAGAGGCCTGATTTTAAGTCGATTGGGTTTAAAAGAAAAGCCCGTTGGCTCTACTGGGTATACATTTTTCGAAGCTGTTCGATCCAATCCAGCAGTAAATTTCGGTCATTCTCTGAAAGAGCTTCGCCTAGACCGAGTTTTGCCTGTGTTTCCGGAGGCATCATGCCGCGGCGCAAGGTCCTTTCCATTTTATCCAGCTGTTTCTTGGGTACGCGGGTGTCGGGAAAGGGGAATTGGGTTCCCATGAGGAAATCATCAAGTCCGTCGGCGATCTCCTTTTGCTTCCTTTTTTCCAACATGACGGAGGAATTGCCCAAGTCTTCATTGTCGTTATAGGCCTTAACCCTCGCGGAGCGAGTGTCGGGCGTTGAAGTTAACGACCGATCAGTGCACGCCACGTGGCAGGCAAAACAGCTTTTTTGAAGAACGGGAAGGATATTCTTATGAAAATCAATATCTAATTTTTGATTTGGAGTTTCGGGTTTTGCAATGAACTGGACAAAAGATGTGAGCTTGGGGTTGTTCGGATTTAGCACCAGCGCCTTTTGGTATTCGGCCAAGGCAGCTGCTTTTTGACCGGAAACATAGTAAGCGTTTCCTAAGCTTTGATGAGCGATGGCGTTATTAGGCTCTATTTGAAGGGCTTTTTTATAAGATTCAATGGCTTTACTCATGTCCTTCGAAGAATAAAATTTGCTTCCGGCTTCTAAGTATTGCTGGGCCGTTATGGCTGGTGCTTCATCACCGAAGGTTTGAGCTATCGACAGAGCCCAAAGCGTTGTGAATAATACGATTGGAAATAAGGGTTTATGACCGAATCGCACGAAAGCTCCTTCTTGGGGCTGGGATTATCCCAAATATTGGACGATTTAATTCATTTTTTTGTTGAGAATCCCTCTTGAAAACTATGCAAATTCCACATTGTTCTCCTACATACAAGTTATTTAATTAAGAACCAGATTCGAACGGGTGGGCAACATCCAAAGGGATATATATATACATGGAAGGTTCATTCAAACAAAGTCAAATTGAATTTGAGAATTGCATGACATTGAAAGCGCTTTCGTTTTTCGACGTCGTTAGTACCCGAGACCGAAGTGAAGTTTTAGTTGTAATACGTAACTCGTGAGTAACTTGATTGATGTCGAAAAATTTTTGGGGTACGACTTGGGATTTGAAGTGATTTGATTTTAACCTCTGGAAGTCTGTTGAAAATGCTTTAAAAAACGGCTTTTTGTTTTGACTTGAACAAAAAAGGGGGTTACGATTACCTCGGTTCAAACATCGCCATTTCGACTCTTCAGTAACCCGGCATTTTTATTTGATTTCAACGTCAATTTGTTTGTTCTTTGTCCAAATTAATTCAAGGAGAAGCACATCTATGAAGCAAAATAAAAATCTCTTGGGGATTTTAATTCTCGCGGGGGTGTTACTCCTCGCAGTGCCCCGCACTTCTCTCGCTCAATACAACGTCACCACCGCTGACGACCTTAATTCCGCGGTAACTGCCATCAATGCGGGTGCTGTTTCAGCCTCGGTTACTTTCAATAACACTGACGTTGATTTTTCTACCTTGACTTCTCCTCCGTTAACCACGCTTCAATATGACACCACCTTGTTGGATGGGACTGGATCCGGCTATGTCAATCTCACCAACTCCACACTTGGCGCTACGGCTAGTTTGAATTCTACCGCCTTGTTAGATGTTTCTTCTAACTACGATGTTTATCTTTACGGAACGGGATCCTTAGGGACTGACGGAAGCAACAATGGATATGCTGGTAATGCCGCCAGCATGAGCGCTGGTAGTCTTAATCTTGAATACAACTCTTATCTCTACGTCTATGGGGGAAGTGGTAACGATTCCACTGGAGCCACGGGCACTTTAGGTGGCAACGGCGGCGGCGCTTCTTTGTCCGTTTCGGGTGCGGTGACCGGGAGTTCTACTAATGAGTTCTACGTTTATGGCGGTAACGCGGGGAGTGGGTCTGGCACTGGCGGTTAAACCGAGGGCGTGGGCGGGAATGCTTCGGCTTCTGTGGGAAGCTTAATCCTGGATTCCAGCAGCCAGTATGTGGACTTTGAAGTGTGGGGTGGCAATGGAGCTTCTGACAGTGTTTCCGCCAACGGTGGTAACGCTGGAAATGCTACCTTCAACTCATCCGGCGCGGTTTCCATGGATCTGGGTGACTTCTACGTGTATGGCGGGATTGGTGGAGCTTCTAGTGGAGCTAACGGTGGAAACGGTGGGAATGCCTCGGCCACTTTCGGTTCCGATCTCAACGTGACATCGAACAACCAAACTTATTCCTATTTCAATGTCTATGGCGAATCTGGTGGAAACAATACGAACGGGGCCCCGGGCGTTGGCGGCAACGGCGGTAATGCGTCCTTGTCAGTTTCGGGCGCGGTTGCGGTGGATTCCACGTATGAGTTCTATGTGTACGGCGGTAGCGCGGGTTATGGTTACGGTTCCTCGGGCATGACCGAAGGATCGGGCGGTAATGCCTCTGTTTCGATCGGCAACGGCCTGACTTTGATTTCTGATTATTATTATAACAACGGCTTAACGAACGGTAATTACACCGACTTCGAGGTTTACGGGGAAAATGGCGGCAGGGATTACGCTCTCGGAAACGGTGGAAACGGTGGCAACGCCTCCCTCATTTCCGCTGGGCCGGTCTCTTTGGATTCCAGTGATTTCTACGTCTATGGCGGCAGTGGCGGACGGTCCGCTGGTGGCAATGGTGGTAACGGAGGAAACGGGTATGCCTCGCTGACGGGCAACCTGACCGAAACTTCTACCTACGATACCAGTTATTTCGAGGTCTATGGCGGCAGCGGTGGGAAAAATACCGGATCAGCTTCTGGAGTTGCCGGTAACGGTGGCACTGGAACTTTAACCGTTTCAGGCGCGGTTTCGATGGACTCGAGCTACATGGAATTGGATGGTGGGAATGCTGGGAGTTACGGTTATGGGGTCGCAGGTACAACGGAAGGCGCGGGTGGAAACGCGACAGCGACTCTTGGAAGTTTAACCCTGACTTCTGAAAACTATAACAACGGTTTATTTAACGGCCAGGATGCTAATTTCTATATGACTGGCGGAAGCGGCGCTGGTGATCGCAATCTGGGTAATGGTGGCAATGGGGGCAATAGTACTTTAACGGTTTCGGGTGCCGTCTCACTCGATTCTGCTGAGCAGGATGTCTATGGCGGAACCGGTGGGTATTCTTGGGGCGCCAACGGTGGTAATGGCGGCAATGCCTTAGCTTCTTTTGGAACGAACCTGTCTTTAACTTCAACCTATTACTATGGTTATCTTTATGTGGGTGGTGGTGACGGTGGTTCCAACAATGACAGTGTAACTTATGGCTTGGGCGGCAATGGGGGTAATGGAACTCTTACAATTTCAAGCGCAGCTTTCATGGATTCAAGTTACGCGGATATTTATGGTGGAAATGGTGGCGATGGTTATGGAACGAAAGGCCAAACTGAAGGGATGGGCGGGAACGCGCTAGTTTCCGTGGGAACCGGTTTAACTCTGACCTCCGAGAATTATAACAATGGCTTATTCAATGGCCAGAAAGCCGAAATGGATCTCTATGGCGGATCGGGCGGGAATGATTACTACGTGGGTAACGGGGGTAATGGCGGTACTGCGACCCTCATGGTTTCGGGGCCGGTGTCGGTGGATTCGAGTTACATTTATTTGGATGGCGGAACGGGCGGGTATGCCTATACGGGCAACGGTGGCAACGGCGGCAACGCGGCGGTTTATTTGAACAATGATCTCACCATGACGTCAACCTATGACTATGCTGATTTTGAGGTTTATGGCGGCTCTGGCGGGTACAACGACGACTATGGTCATGGCGTAAGCGGCAAGGGTGGAGACGCGACCCTTTCCGTCGCTGGCGTGGTTTCTTTGGATTCTGGTTTTATGGAAGTGGATGGCGGTAGTGGAGATTACGGTTATGGAGCTAAAGGCACAACCGATGGAGCGGGTGGCAATGGCTGGGTTTCCATGGGAAGCCTGTCACTGACCTCTGAAAATTATTACAACGGCAACTTTAACGGCCAGTATTCAGACCTCTATGTCTATGGCGGTGACGGCGGATACGATTATTTATTGGCTAAT
>CAYXYA010000023.1:0-14037 GCA_964469185.1 uncultured bacterium
ATCCCCGGCAGGATTGGCGGTTCGACGTCCCGACGGTCGGTCCGCGAACGATCCAGAGATTGATCGAGGTTAAAGCGGCGGGGATCGTCGTGGAAGCGGGGAGATCATTTTTATTGGATCGGGATCGGATGATCTCGAAGGCGAAAAAGAGCGGGTTGTTCATCTACTCGATCGATCGTTGACCCGGTCTTGTCCCTCGGCCGTTCAGTGATTCTTGCGGATAAGTAGAACGGGCCCGATGACACAAAAGATCAGGTTCATGATCCACATGGATAAAAAGGGCGAGATGATACCTTGGTTCCCCAAACCCTGGCCGATCTGAAGTCCTCCAATATAAATAAAAGCCACAAGAAGACAGATCCCAAAGCTGAGAACGATCCCGCTGTATTTTCCCATGCTCCAGCCCCAGGGCACTCCCAGCATGGCGAGAATGATACAGCCGAAAGGAACGGCGATCTTGTGATGCAACTCGACCAGTTCTTTATGGCAATCGGAACCGTTCTTCTCTAATTGTTGGACATATTTATAAAGCTCGATGAGTGTCAATTCTTCCGGTTGTTTTTGCTCTTTCAAAAAATCGCCCGGCTTTTCGGGGATCGGGATGGCCATTTGCTTGAAAGGCTGGGCCGAAGTTTCCCGGTCCGAGTCGTCGAACAACCGAAGATAGCCATTGAAGAAAACCCAGCGATCCCCTTGATATTGAGCGTTCCTGGCGTCGACACGGGATCTGAGATGGGTGTCATTATCGAAGCCCAGGATCAAGATATCTGTCATGGAAGCGTTGGAACCGTCATAGGTCCCGATGTGATAGATCTGGTTCCCGATCCCGATCATGGAAATGTTCTGGCGCTGCAGACTGACGAATTGTTCGGGTTGTTTTTGGATCTCCACGATCTTCGTGTGGCGCACCATTTTAGATGAGTAGGGTACTACGGCCTCGTTCATGAAGATCGAAAGCAGACAAATGACCACGCCGCAGAAAAAAAGGGGGACGGCGACCATGAAGATACTCACGCCACCGGCCCTCATGGCAATGAGTTCGCTGTTCTTCGAGAGTTGGCTCAGGGAGAAAAGGACGGCCATCAATACGGCGATCGGAACGACTTGGACGGAAAAACCAGGTATTTGCAGCGTGAAGTATTTCAAGGTCAGCCATAGTGTGGGCTTGAACTCCATGACGAAACGGATGTCGTTAAAGATCTGTACGACCAGGACTAGGACGCTGAAACCGCAGATGGACAGAACAAAAGGTTTTGTGAATTCGTTCAATATGTAACGGGTCAAGATCTTCATTCATCGATCCTTTCTTGAAGATTCAGGTGGTTTTTTTACCGGCAAAGGAACCTAGGCTTTTAAAAGCCGAGTGCTCGGAAACGACCAGATAATAAATGAATCCGCCCGCGATGACCAAGGTGAAATTCGCCCACCAGAGACCTAGGATCGGATTGACCAAACCTCGCTCGCTCAATATTTGTCCCAGTGTGAACATCAAATAGTAGATGAAGATCATCGCGATACCTAAAATAAAACCAATGAATCCTTTTGAGCGGGTCCATAGTCCTAGCGGCGCGCAGAACCATATCAGGACCACGCAGGCGAAGGGAAGCGAGATCCGTTTTTGGAACTCATTGCGCAAGGAACGTCTTCGATCGTCGTTGGAGGTCTTCTCGATCTCCTGGGATATCTCGCTCAGGTTCATTTCCTCGTAATTCTTTTTCACATCCGCGATCCGCGCCAATTGATTCTCAAGTTTCAAGTGGATGTTGTAGTGTTTGAAATAGAGCTGGTTATAGGTGTTGTAATCGTTGTTGTCCCAGGTCATGACGCCGTCGTGCAGGTGAAAAAAAACCTGGTAGTTATTTTGGTTGGTCTCCAATTCGCCGGTTTTGGCCAGCGTGGTCTGGACAGGCGCGCGCGACGACCATTTATTGAAAGCAGTCACGTTCGAGAATAATCCGTTCCGGTTCTTTTGATCGATATAGAACTGGTACCCCACGAATTGGTCGATGAAAACCCTCTCCCGTATGGCGATGTTGGCCTGCTTTTGAAGGATACGAAAGTGGGTCTGCTTGAACGCGAAGTTGGCGGCCGGGAGGACCTTATCGTTGAAACGGATCATGATCACGGTCATCAGAAGGCCGAAAGCCAGTACGGGGGCGATCAACCGGAACAAATGAATGCCGCTGCTTTTAAAAGCGGTGATCTCCATATCAGAACTCAATCGGCCGAAAGCCAGCAACGTGGCGACCATCATCGACATGGGGATGGTCAAGGAAAGCACGAACGGGAGCAGGCTCACGTAGAGCAGAAGAGTGTCGACCACGGAAACTTGTTTGTTCATGACCAGGTCCAAAAGCAGGAAGACCTTATTGGTCATGAAGAGAATGGTCAGCATGAAGGCGGACAGGAGAAAAGTCGGCATGATCTCCATGAGGATGTAGCGGTAAATGGTTTTCAAACGGGATCCAATCTTTGTGATTTCGAGGAGTATAACACAGGGTTTTGCCGAGGGTTTGAGCGGGTCCGGCGCCTTTGGCCGTCAAGATGGAAAGCGAACCGTCCATTCGAGGGTTATTTCCGTCCGTTCGGCAGTCTTGTCCTGAAGGATCGTCTTTCCGGCGGTATTTTATTGCTGTAGGTCATGTGAGGATGCGGTCTGAGGCGTCAAATGGAGATGGAACAATGAGAAAAATTAACCGTTCGGGTTTGGGGACTGTTGATATGATTTGGGAAGCGAAAAGGATTTTTTGGCCGTATTTCTTAACGGGGCAAAGGAACTCCCTTCGGCGGCAAATGAACGGAAAGGCGCGGCAAGTGAAGCAAGCTTGGAAGTGGCTTTTCTCGCTCGATTTTGAAAAAGGATTCACAGTTTCCTTCTTCAAGCTGCTTTTTATTTGGAACCCCATTTGGACCTTTTTGATGAGCCTCGCTTATGAGGGATATTCCCTGCAGTCCATCCTTTTCCGTTGGAGTTGGAATTTTTTCGAGGCGACCATCGGCGGCCTCTTCGCCATGGGAATGCTCAAGTTCTTTATCTCAGCCGAGAAGATCTGGACCGCCCGCCATTCCAGACCGCGCGTGAGCCGTGGGACCGGCTGGTACCTGTTGTTCTTGGCGTTCATGGTGCCGCTCGGCCTGTATCTCGCCCTTCATTTGATGGTTTTCGGGATCAATAAATTTTATGCCGGCGATCCCATCACGCCCGAGTTCCATTGGAAATATTACGGCAACGAGATCTTTTGGGGTTGGATGCTCCTGCTCGTTTTTTTCCTTTATAAGTCCTGGGAGGACCTACGCGACACAGCCCGCGTTAACTTGCTGCGGGCGGAAGAATTGGAAAAAGAACGCCTCCTGGCGCTTTTGACGAAACTCAAGGACCAGATGAACCCTCATTTTTTATTCAACACGCTCAATACCGTCGCGTCCTTGATCCCCGCTGATCCGCCCAAAGCGGAGCAGGTCGTCATCAAACTTTCCTCTCTTTTTCAATCGATCTTGGAGGCTACGCGTAAAACAGATCATTCCTTGAAACGAGAACTGGAATTCTGCCGGGACTATTTGGACATCGAAAAGGCGCGCTTTGGTCCGCGGCTCGCGGCGCGGTTCAAGACCGAAAAAGGATTGGAGATCGAAAAGATACTGGTTCCGGTCCTGTTGCTCCAGCCTCTAGTCGAGAACGCGGTCAAGCACGGTATTTCTTCCCGAGCGAAGGGAGGGCATATTTGGATAGGCGCTTCCACGAAATCGGACTCGCTGGTGCTGACCGTGGAGGATGACGGGGTAGGTTTTGGCAACTCGCCCTACGCGGGATCGGGAACGGCCTTGGAAAATTGCCGTAAAAGACTGGAATTGGGTTTTGGAAACGCGGGACGAATGGAAATATCGCCGCGGAAAGGCGGGGGAGCCAAGATACTCCTCCATTTTCCGCTGATCACGGCGGAACTTTTGAACGGAGGAAAAAAATGATCAAGGTTTTGATCGTGGATGACGAGGGGCCGGCGCGCTCCCGACTGCATCGGATGCTTTCCGTTTTTCCAGACCTGGAATTGGCGGGCGAGGCCTCCAATGGTCTGGAAGCCTTGCGGGTGGCTCAAGAACTGAAACCGGACCTGGTTTTTCTGGATATTGAAATGCCCGAGTTGAATGGATTGGAGGTCGCCGAGGCCTGGATCGGGGAAGGGCCGTCGGTGGTTTTCGTGACCGCTTACAGCGAGCACGCCCTGAAGGCTTTCGAGCTTTCGGCCGTGGATTACCTGGTCAAACCGGTATCCCCCGAGCGTCTCAGCGAGACCATGGAGAAAATAAGGAAAAGGAAAGGCTCCGCGCCGTTCACTCGGCTTCAAGAACTGATGACGAAGCTGGAAGAGGGCCGGGCCAAGCGCCGGATGGCGGTCAAGTGCGGGTCGAAATATAAAGTCTTCGATCCCGCCCAGGTTTCGGCGGTCATCGCGAAGGATCACTACGCAGTCCTCTTGGTCGACGGGCAGGAACTGCTGGCGGATGACCGGATGGATGCCATCGCGCAGAGGCTCGATCCGAAGAAGTTTTTGAGGATCCACCGGGGCGCCATCATCAATCTCGATTATTTAAAGGAACTGGAACATGAGGGGGACCGTAAATATTTCGCGGTTTTATCCGATCCCTTGAAAACGCGCCTGGCGGTCAGCCGGGAACGGCTGGATGACCTGAAGAAAAAGTTGGAGCTGGATTAGCTAAGACCAAGGTAAGGGGTCGGCCTGACATGGTTAGCAATGGTTTGGATCTTAATGCCAAGAAAGAAACGGCGATCATGGCGCGCGGCCATGGTTTATCGGCCGCGTGGCTTTTTCTTGTCCTGCTCCAACCCTGTTATGGGTGGGGGCAAACTTCAGCCGCCCTATCCGCCACTCCCACTAAAGTCGTCCTGCCCTTGGATAATTCCTCTTCCACCACCGATTTCACCTTAAGCCCCGATCAAGAAGCCAAGATCCTATCGGCGATCGATTCCAACTCCAGCACTTCCGTGGCCGCGATTCAAGCGCGGCCGTTGGTCACCACACCCCCGCCTGTCCCTGTCGGCGGTAAGGTGATCATCCTGAAAGAGGGTATTTATCTTTCTTGGGAAGCGGCTCCTCCGACTTCCAGCGCGGTGTTCTACGCCGTCTACCGCTCCACGACGCCGGGTTTCGGTTACCGTCCCGTCAATGCGAAGCCTCTCAACGCCGCCTATTTTTTGGACGGCCCGCCGAACAGCCTTCAAAACCCCAGGAACGGCGAGGATTATTTTTATGTCATCGTCTCGGTCGATAACCAGGGGAACGTGAGCCACTATTCCGATGAGATCGCCGTAACCCCCAAGGGGATGGAGATCCCACTGAGTGAGGAAGAGATCAAGGCCGCCCAGATCGCCAGTCAACCTCCGCCGCCCGAGGAGGAAAAAGTCCTGAATGTCCCCGAGCAGAACGTCATCAACCTTCAATTGCCTGCGGAAAGCAAACTTTCCATCCAGGGGTACAAGAAAATAGACACACAATTCGTGTTCAAAAAATTGACCGACAGTTCGGTCACCATTAACGGGATCCCGCAGGAGCAGGACACCACCACCGTCAACCAGGAATTGGTGGTCAATTTGAAAGGAAAGGTCGGCAAGAACGTCGACGTGAACGTCGACTACAGCGACGTCAACCGGGAAGGCAGTGTGGGCGACCTCACCAAACAGGATATTTCCATCGTCTACCACGGGGATCCGGATAGCGTCATCCAGGAGGTCGCTTTCGGCGATCTCCAGTTGACCCTTCCAAATACCGAATTCACCGGGTTCAGCAAACAGTTGTTCGGTTTGGAAGCCAAGATGAAATTCGACCGTTTTCGATTCACTTCGTTCTTCGCGCAAACCAAGGGTATCGCTGTCACCAAGGTTTTTACCGGCAATACGACCCAGGTGGACAAGGTCATCCTAGACACGAGCTACACCGCGTTGAAATATTTTTTGATCACCCGCGCCAGCGCCCCGGCGACGGTGAACGGACAGGCGGTGAACAACGCGCTCCCTGAAAGCAACAGCGAACAGATCTGGGTGAACGCTTCCACCGGACAGATCAACCCGACCGGAACCGATAATTTCATCGGTGTTTGGGAACATTGGCTGCCGGGCCGCGATTACACCATGGATTACGCGACCGGCGTTGTCACATTCTCCCGAGGGCTTCCTGGTTCGGCTCAGATCGCGGTGGGGTTTACGGATAAGAACGGGAACCGCGTGGGGCTGAACGCTCCCGCCAACATCCCGATCAACAGTCTGGCCAAGTCCAACAGCGTCAACTTGAGGGTTCCGGACGACGGAGTCATCGATAACACAAGTTTCTTGATGCGGGACAATAACAACGGTTTTAGCAGCGCGGGTTCGATCGCGCTGAGCCCCTTGTACCTGGTCAATTATTTTTCTTTCGGCAGCGATAAGATCATTCCGCCCCAGCAGGATCCGAGCTTTTTATTCCAGGTCGTTTCCCAGGGGACCAACAACGCCCTTCAAACGGGTCAAGGAGGGAGTTCGGCCGCCCCCTATGTTTTCAACCTGAACCTGGACCTGAACATCATGAGTGTTGTTAACCTAAACTTTAACGGTCCTCCAACAGGGTCGCCGACCTACTTCCCGGAAAGACCTTTCGCGAACCAAGATGGGACGGCTACCCAGCCCGCCGGCACCGGGACCAACGATGTTTACAGCCAAAACACCCCGCCGAGCAGTCTTTTTTACATCCATCTGCGCTATAAGACGCAATTGAACTTTTTTAAATTGGACAACATTAATATTTTAAGAGGGAGTGAAACGGTATTCCTGGATGGGAGGCTCTTGCGGCGCGACGTGGATTATTTTATCGACTACACGTCCGGATTCCTCGACTTCCAGGACAAGAGCCTGTTGACGCCTAACAGCCAGATCGTAGTGACTTACGAATATTCACCTTTCGGGTCTTTCGGCCAGGAGAACATCCTGGGGGCCAGGGCCGAATACGATATCACCGACCGCCTTTTTGTCGGCTCGACGTTCTTGATGAGCTCCGCCCAGCAGCCGACCGATACGCCGCAATTGGGATCGACCCCGAACTCATTGGCCTTGATCGACGCGGACGCTAAGTATCAGATGGACCAGGAAGATGTGCAGTCGCTGACCGGGATCATTCCCGGGCTTGAAAAATGGAAGCCGCCCATCAGCATCACGCTGTCGGGCGAGGTGGCGCAAAGCTCTTTCAATCCTGATACCTATAACAAAGAGGGGGAGAACGGGGTCGCGCTCGTGGATAACATGGAGGGTATCGACAGCGTTGTTTCGGCGTCGCTCAACTCCACCAGCTGGCTCGTCGCGTCCGCCCCGCAGCCTGTCGCTTTTCTGGGAAGCGTCCCTTATGACGCAGGTCTGAACGCGGGCAACAACCGCGTCCGGTTCTATAACGACGCGGTCACTCCCAACGTGGATTTCTCCGTGAACACCTCTACAGCCATACCGGGCGGCGGCGGACATGTTTACGCTCAGACGGGTCAAGCGGCCGATCTAGCGAACGTGCTTCAGGTCCCTTATTCGCATTTGACCGACAGCAATTGGGCGGGGGTCAGGCAAATCCTCTCGACGGCCGGCAGTAATCTTTCGAATGTTCAATTCTTCCAAACATGGCTCTACAACGACGGGGTGGATAAGTGGGTCATGTTCGACTTTGGAGTGATCAACGAGGACTCGAACGGCAACGGCGTCCTGGACTCGGACGCGGTCACCAATCAGGCCCATCCAAGTCTGAGCTATGGGATCCCGACCTATTACCAGTCCGGAACCCCATGGTACACCGGAGCTCCGAGCGGATTCATCGGTTACGCGGGGGAAGTCTCCCAGGAAGGGCAGAGGAACGGGGTCTTCATTACCGAGAACATGGATGGGACAGGGATATTGAACGGCAACAACGCTTATTATGAATACGGCGTCCGCGCGAATTGGAGCGGCTGGCGCCTGGTCAAGATCCCCGTGAATTTCACATCGCCGGATATTCAAACGACCACCTCGGACGGGACCTCGTATTTTTTTCACACGCAAGGCGCCGCCAATCCGCAGATCATCCGGACGCTCCGCCTATGGGCGACAGGTACCAGCGGGAGCCCCGCGAACGGGGTGTTTTTGACCGACTCGATCGGGTTCGCGCATAATCTTTGGCAGCTTCAGGTCGATCCCGCGGCCAACATCAACCAGGGTGTGACGGTCAATTCGAGTAAGTTCGACGTGAATTCTGTCAGCAAAGCACAGAACGGCAATTACGACTCGACCTTGCGGTTCATCACGATCCAGCCCGGTCAGGATCAATCGGCGATCAAGTTCAATGAGAAATCCCTCCAGATCATTTACAACCTGTCATCGCAGGACTTCGAGCCGGCCGGCGACATCAGCGGTTTGCCGGTCTATTACACGACACGGCTTTATCAGCAAGGTCTGGATTTTACGGACTTCCAGGAACTGCGGATGGACCTTCAGATCCGCAACTACACGCCGGGCGAGGTTCTCTTTGTCCGCCTAGGAAACGATCAGAAGAACTACTACCAGTACAACCTCCAATTGAGCGCCCTGGCCCTCAATTGTCTGCACATTTGGGGGACCGTGGCGATCCCGTTGGACGGCTCGAGCGGGAACCGCGTGAAGGTCGGGTCGCCTTCCCTTGGGCGGACTTCCCAGATCAGCATCGGAGTGGTATCGCCCAATCCGCCGGGAAGTCCCACGGGCGAGTTGTGGGTCAATAATCTGCGCACTGGGAGTCCCAACGTCCGTACGGGTACGGCCCGCCGCGTCAACGCGGGATTTGTCCTGGGGGATGACCCCAAAAATCCTTTCGCGACCATCAACACCCGTTATCGGGAGGTCGATTCGGCTTTCACCCAGATGGACCAGACCTCGACGCATTTCCAGCACTCGACC
Source organism: uncultured bacterium (assembly GCA_964469185.1). Taxonomy (GTDB): domain Bacteria; phylum Oederibacteriota; class Muellerivitia; order Muellerivitales; family Muellerivitaceae; genus CAYXYA01. The sequence goes on from CAYXYA010000023.1 coordinate 8,933, forward strand.
CAGTGGGGAGGGGATCTCTCGTCCAGCGGCGTGAAGTTATTTTCCCAGCCGTTACAAACCCAATTCTCATACACGCATCAGGATCTTTATACGGAAGCGGGCTTGATCGACAATCCCTATTACGTCAATCTTCCGAACACGGGTATCGACACGGCTACCGGCAGTTTGCGTTACACCAAGGAACTCGGGACGGAATTTGGGCGCATCACCAGCGTGAATCTTTCCGGCAGGACCAGCTATGAAAAAGATGTTTATGAGTTGGACTATTTGAGTCGAACGGGATCGCAGGGGAATATCCGGAAGTACCAGGGTCTGTTCAGCGTCGCTGGCACCTATGACGCGCCAGCGAAGCTATTGTCATTCCCTCTGGGCAGTAACCAATTTACCGGCACCTATTCCCTGACCCATGACACCCAGCAATTTGATTCCAATCTCAAGTTGTCGTCTTATGACCGTACGACTAGGGTTCAAACCTATGGATGGACGAATACCAGCGAGCTCATCAAAGACCTTGTTTTTACGCCGGGGTACACCCTCTCGATGACAGACGCGACCGGGAACACCAATTCACCCGGAGTTCCCGGCGGAGCCGTCACCTTCAAACCGTTCCTTCAGCAGTATCAGCCGAAGGCGGGGTTGGTTTATCATGGGAACGGCTTCATTCCTTCCGTGTCCTATACGGGAAGCAATCTGTACGATTTTGTTTCCTATTCGGACGGTGAAAGATTCAATACATCCAATAACATCAATTATTCCCTGAACCTGACGCCGGGCAGCTGGTTCTCCATATTCCAGCAAATGAATCTAACTTTGTTCGGCGGACATACGGAAAGCTCAACCTCGTCCATTCCGAGGTATAAGCCGGGTTCGCTCTCGTTCGAGAGACAATGGGGCATTACTTCGCCGAAAGACATAAAAGATATCGCGAACACCTCGACCGAATCCATCTCCGACCAGTTGAACGCCGGCTTTAAATGGTTCGATGTTTGGGATTTCAGACCGACGGGCTCCTGGACGAGGCAATACAGTTTGCTGTCGCGCGGATCGAACCCGGTGGAGCAGGATACGGAGACCCTTGGATTGACGACGATTTACGGCCGGACACTCTTGACCATTCCCTGGGTTAATTTCAACGTCAACTCGGTACAGCTGCAGTACACGCATACGGACAGCACTCAATATGACAGCAGCGATAAGCCGAAGGTTTCCAATGAGACCGTCAGCGACATCTACGGCGTTACTTTTCCCTATGACATCAATAAGCAAGCCCAGGGAAACGCCCGCTTTCAGTACACGGAAGGAAAACAGAACGGGCTTTCCACCACGAACATCCCGACGACTCTTCACGACTATCAGATATCAGCCGATTACATCCAAAAATTCGCGCCGAATCTAGAACTTCACATCCCTTTCACTCATTGGAAGATCAAATTGCAGGACGCGATCGAGTTTCGGGCGAACTTCTTGTCTGATTTCGTCGATAACGAATCCTTCTACACCTACAACCAGGTCAAGAGCGAAAAGTACCGTGGTACAATTGAACTTAATTACAACGCCTTGAAAAATCTTCGGATCGGCGCCTCCGTCATTAACGAGTATTTCACCAATGAGCTTAATCCAACGCTGAGTTATGTTTTGTGGCAGATCAATATCTCGGGCGAGGCGAAGTTTTAATGACCACATTAAAAAACACTTTTCACCGCCAAGACGCCAAGACGCCAAGTGAGTCGAACCTTCTATTCTTTCCCGCAAATCAAGAGACTTTATTGTTGCTATTAACGGTCTTTCGTCGAGTCGTTGTGTCATTCAGATTTTATGTACTGCGGACTTTCTTGGCGTCTTGGCGTCTTGGCGGTGAAAATGCTATGAGAATTTGGTTCGTGTTTGTCCTCTGGGGGTTTTGTTCGGCCTACGCACAAGTGCCGGCGCCGTCGAATCTGGCCGTGGTTTCGCCTTATGACGGCCAGGTCAATTTAGTCTGGACCCCGAACCCCACCGCGACCACCTATCAAGTCTCGCGTGAGTTGTTGGACCTGACCAGCACTCCTACACCGACGCCGACAGGAACCTTGACACCCGTACCCACTAACACTCCCGTCGCCTGGGTGCCTTCATCGGCCTTCAGCGTTCCCGTGGGAACTCCTGTTTTTAAGGACTTTCAAGTCACGAACGGACGAAGCTATCTCTATCAGATCTCAGGAATGGATTCGGCAGGCGGCATCGGGTTCTCCGCTGGAGTGACGGGGTTTTCTTTCAGCGATCCTGCCGCGATCAAGGTAGTCGTGCAAAAACTGCACGCGAACTCACTGGACCTGTCCTGGAACGCTCCCTTATCCACTTATCCCATAGCGAGCTATAACATTTACGCCAGCTATTCCAATACCGTTCCTACGCCCACTCCGATGTCCGCTTCCGCTCTGGTGACGGCGAACCCGACTCCTATCGCCACATCCTTGACCGCGAATTACTCGGATCAGTCGATGGGGGTCTCCACCGGGTTTTATGTCGTCGTGGGGGTGGACGATCATGGGAATAGGGGCGCTTTACCGTCTTCCGCCTCGAACGGGGTTTCGGCCAATAGTTCACTGCCGCCCGCGGCGCCTCAATTGTCGGGTTATATCCCGGTCACTCCGACAATAACGCCAACTTACGGTGTTCAATTGGTCTGGAATGGGGCGCTGGCCGCTGAAAGCGTGACCGCCTATCAGATCGAATCGGACGGCACACCTATCGCCACTATTCTCATCACACCAACGCCGTTGCCGACTTACGCCTACTTGGATCAAACGATCTCCGCGTCGTCGTCATCGGGAGGGAAAGCCACAACCTATAGCGTGGTCGCGATGGGGACTCTGGGCTCCACTAACTCCAATACGGTGGAAAAGATCATTTATCGGCCATTGGTCCCTCCGCCCATCAAGGTGACGCCGGACGCGACCCAGAACGCGGTGACCATCATCTGGAATCGGGCCATCGAGGAAACCTACGGACTCGCCGGCTACCGTCTCTATAAAAGTCTGAACAGGACTCCGTTACCCTTGGGGACGCCCGGGACCAACACGCCCACGCCTTTCGCGACCATTGAGATCACGCCGTCCAGTACACCGACGGTCATCGCGGTGGATCCGTCGGCGGCGAACGCGAATGGTTTGACTTATTGGGTGGAACCCTATGACTTGGTGGGTCGGGGCGGAGATCCGGGTTTCGCGGCGACACCTGTTTTGATCTTGGCCCCCACTCCCGTGAAAACGGTCACCGCGGCGGGCCCTGTCGGGAACAATCAGATCGCGGTTTCCTGGTCTGGTGCCTTGTCCGGTTTTTATGGAAGTGTCCAGAACTACGCCGTCAACCGGGTCAATGTGGCGGCCCCAACCTTGACGCCGGTAGCGACGGTCAGCGCCGCTCTTTCGACCTTTACGGATTTTGTTCCGTACTCTCCAGGGATCAGCGTGGCCTATAAAGTCGGCGCGGTGGACGCGATGGGGAATACCTCGACTCTTTCGACGATCTCCAACACCATCGGATTGACGGCGTTAGTTCCCCCCTTGGTCCCGCAGGTGAACTACACGATCGGCGGGATCAACTCCCTGACCTTCTCCTGGTTGTTCAATCCCGCGTCCGATAGTGTGACCAGCTATTCTGTTTATGGTTCCGATTGGCCGACGCTGACCGTCACGCCGACACCCATCGCGACGATAATGGCTTCGCCGACGATGGTTCCGTTCGTGAACAACTCCACCACGGATTGGAACAATTACGCTTATTACGTGGAAGGGACGAACGCGCAGGGCAATGGCCAACCCGCGACCTTCTCCTCCATCGCGGTACCGGCCTATCAGGTCATGGCGGTCATGACTCCCGACGCGCGGCAGGTGGAGCTGTCCTGGAACATGACGCCCGGCGCCACGCCCGGCATCGACAATTTGGTGATCTATCGGGGTCAATCGACGCCGAACGCCGGGTACACACCCATCGCCACGATACCCGCGACATCCTCAAGCTACACCGATGCCAGCGCCTCTTCGGGTGTTAATTATTCTTATATCGTCACAGCCCGATTGAACGGACCGCCTGTCGCGGAAAGTCCCGTTTCGCTGGCCTTCACCCCTTCAGCCCCGGGTACGGTTTTAAGCTGGCCGAACGCGCCGTCAGCCGTTTCGGGAGCGGGAGGGGTCACGGAAACGACTCTTTCTTGGGTTCCCAACTCAGCGTCAGAAAATGTTTTGAGTTATTCCATCAGCCGCAACGGAACGCCGACCGTGACCGTCACGCCGAGCCCGACTTTCTCCATCACATTCGCCGAGACTCCCGGCACGCTCTCCACTTACCAAGTGATCGCGCAGAACGTGAACGGTTCAAGTGATTATTCCTCGCCCATTACGGTCTTGTCCATTCCTTCGATGACGCCGACGATCGGGTTGACCGCTCCACCTGGGGCTACGCCTACGCCGCAAGCGGTCTGGATATCGGGTTTGATCTATCCGAACGATGTCGGTGGTTACACCCTCTATCGCACGTTGGATCCCGCTTTTACGACAGGACTGACCACGATGGGTTCCTTATCATCTCCAACTTCATTCGTTTCCGGAGCGGGTGTAACGGGGGAGACCAATTATTACAAATTGGTCCCGAATAACGGCGCGGGTGTGACGGCTAACTTCACCCAGTCGCACGTGATGATTATCGACCTTTGGCCGAATCGACCCACTTCGGTTGTTCTCGATGGAGGCCCCGCGGCGGTGACCTTATCTTGGGTCGCGCCGACAGGGAGTAGTCCCGTGACGGCTTATGACATCTACCGCGGCACGTCGCCTGGTGGGGAAGTCGCGCTCGCCAGCGCTATTCCTGTGCCGACCGTTTCCTATGTTGACGCCAGCGTGACTCCAGGCATCTCTTATTACTATTTTATGGATTCGCAGGGGAGCGGTCTGACCAGCGTGAATACGGCTGAAGAATCCGTCATTCCCGGCCAGGCGCCGGTCTTGTCCGCCGCCAGCGGTCCCAATCAAACCCTATTGACCTGGTCGCCCGTTACTGTGGCCGGCTCGCCGATCACGGGATACGTCGTTTACCGCGAGATCGTACCCTCGACGGTGTTCGCGCAG
>CAYXYA010000024.1:0-1048 GCA_964469185.1 uncultured bacterium
TCACCCGTCAAAACCACCGCGATCATCAAGGGTAAATGGATCCACGACAAAGCCTCGTGAATAGCAGTGTCACCCGTTTGTTTTTTATGTTTGGGTTTGGGAGCGAAAATTTGAAAAGCCGCGGCCGTCCCATAGAGGGCGAAGGTCGTGAGCCCTAAGGCCGTGTGAAGCGAGGTGTCGGTGTTCCCTCTGGCGATACTGTCGGACGTGCCAAGTCCGATCACGAACTGCGTCATCATCGGCACTGCCGTGACCAAACCCAAAATTTGATGGACCTTCAGCATGTCGGAACGGGTGTCCAAGTCCTTTTGGGAAAGATCGCTCTCAAAATCCTCTTTTGAAAATCCCAAGTCGTCGACGGATAAAGCATCCCCCGCGCCTGTATCCGCAGCCGCCAGGACCAATTGGGGTCTGTGATCGGTCAATTGGAGTTGAACATCGGCGGAAGCGGGACGAGCGAAGGAGGAAGCGGCGGCCAACCCGGCTATCAAGTACTTTCGGATCATGCTCGGTCCTTTAATGGGGCGTCTTCTTTTCGGGTGAAACAGATGAGGGCGTCGCGGTCGAACTTGCGGGCAATAAAGACTTTTCGTCCTGAGAAACCTTCGGCAAGATCTGCTCTTTCCCATCGGCAAAACGATTATAACGCTGAACGCAGTTGAATTTGGAGGCTTCGGACTCCGAGCCCAAAAGACCGCTGATATCCCACAATACCCCCCCGCTGATAGCGGTGATCCAAAAGGGCGTTTGTTCATTGGAAGGAGTCGTCAGCAACCCCACCACACCCACCACCAACCCGGTCAAACCCGACAAACCAAAGATACTGGAGTTATCCTTGGAGGACTCGGAACTCTTCAACAGCCGGCTCGCCTCAAAATCATTCAAGGGATAGATCAGGTCCTCGAATTCCTTATAACTGCTCAAAGGCGAACCATCCAGGTTATAACGAAAACCACCGATCGTCAGGAACTCGATCTCTACCGGATGGCCTAGGATCGCCGAAGAAGTTGGCGCTGGCGTGCCGGTTTGGGACCAGGCGGGCACGGCT
>CAYXYA010000024.1:1058-14030 GCA_964469185.1 uncultured bacterium
GCTGGCGCCAGGATCAAAAGCATCGAAAGTATTCGTAGAGCAATGTTCCGCATAGCCGCCGTTCCAGACCTGGATAAATGAGCAAAACGAGAATATCAAACATCGCTCGAATCGTAAACGCCCGAAACGGCGGCGGCCCGCGCAAAAAGGGACTTCTGGAATATTTCCCGCGGAAACTCATCATCTTCCAAATGAAGGGGAATTCAGTTAAACTCCCTCTCATTCCAAACCTTTCAACACGAAGAGCGATGAGGCCGGATATGACCGAAAAGACAACCCACTTCCCGATGGCGGAGGCCAAAAAGATCGTTGAAGACCTCTTCGAGCCTAACCCCTTGGTTTATTGGGCCGACTTGTTGTTCAACGCCGGTCTGGGCTGGATCGCCTTTGTTTTCGCCGTTCAAAGCCCCGACTTTTCCTCACTTCAATTCCTGTATGCCGTCGTTTCAGTTTTCTGCCTCTATCGGGCGGTCATTTTCATCCACGAGCTCACGCATTTAAAAAAGGATAGTTTTCCGGCTTTTCGTTTCGTGTGGAACCTGATCTGTGGCTTCCCCTTCATGGTGCCTTCCTTCACCTATATGGGAGTCCACATCGACCATCACAAGCAGAAGATGTACGGCACGAAAGACGACGGCGAATACCTGCCCTTCGTCCTCGTCGGGCACTTTCGTATCGTCCTGTTCTTTTTCACGATGCTCTTCGTTCCTTTCGTGTTCCTGCTCCGCTTTCTGTTGACCCCGATCTCCTACCTGATCCCGCCGCTCCGCAAATTGTTGTGGGAATACCTCTCATCGCTTTCCATCGACACGGAATGGAAAAGACCGGCCCCTCAGGAAAGGGACGGAAAATATTGGCGGGTCCAGGAATTCGCGACTTTCCTCTACGCGGCTGTTTTCTTGTTCCTGCTGTGGAAAGGGATCCTGCCGCTCAAGGTTTTCATCCTCTGGTACGCCGTATCGGCCTTGATCTTATTGACGAACGGTCTGCGGACCATCGCCGCGACCCACTGTTACCGCAATCCCGCCGACAACATCTTGGAGTTCTCGGACCAATTCCTGGATTCGGTGACGGTCCCGGGCAATGTCATCACTACGACACTCTGGGCCCCCGTTGGACTTCGGTACCACGCTGTTCATCATCTGTTCCCCGGAATGCCCTACCATCACCTGGGTCAGGCCCACCGCCGGTTGATGAAACAACTACCGGCCAACTCGGTTTACCACGCGACCCTTCGGACTAGTCTTTGGCACGGCTTGACCCACATTTGGGAAGAAACCGCGGCCGCCAAATCATCTAGAAAAAAAACCAGGTGAACTAGTCTTTCCAGCGGACCGACGACCATCGGGACGCTTTTAATCCCGTCTTTTTCAAGCACTTCAAAAAATCTTCCGGCGGCACCGCGTAGAAAGCCCGGGTGATGCCTGTTTTTGGGTGTTTGAACGACAACCGGAAAGCGTGAAGCATCTGACGCTTCGCCAGATCCGATCCCCCGCCATAGATACTGTCGCCCAAGATGGGATGATGAATATAGGACAGATGGACCCTGATCTGATGGGTCCGGCCCGTTTCCAGTTTCAAGTGCAGAAGGCTGGCCTCCTCGTTGGTCCTCAAGGAAACAAAATGAGTGATGGACGGCTTTCCAAGTTCCGCTCGGACCGCCATTTTTTTCCGCGCGCTGGCGTGCCGGCCGATGGCCGCGTCGACCGTCCCCTTGTCGGCCAAGACCCCCTTCACGATCCCCAAATATTCCCGGCTCAGGCTCCGCGTTTTCAGTTGTTTCACCAGGCTTCGATAAGCGATGTCGGACTTGGCCACCACTAAAAGCCCCGAAGTGTCTTTGTCCAACCGATGGACCAACCCGGGACGTTGAACCCCGCCGACCCCGGCGATATCCGGGCAATGGGCCATGAGCGCGTTGAGGAGGGTTTGAGAGGGATTTCCCGCGCCCGGATGAACAACAAGTCCGACCGGCTTATTGATGACCAGGACCGAATCGTCCTCAATAACAATATCCAGGGGAATGCTTTGAGCAAGGATATCTGACTTTTTCGAGGGCGGGACCGTCACTCGCACCTTTTGCCCCTCCAGGACGATCAAATTGGATCGCACCGCTTTGGTGGGGAAAAGAGGGACTACATTCCCCGCCGCGATGAGAGCCTGGACCTGGGTACGTGAAAAAGACGAAAGTTGAGAAACGAGAAAAACGTCGAGTCGTTTCCCGGCTTGTTCGGAGTGCACGGTAAAAACAGCGGTTTGAGGAGATGAGGAAGAGGGTTCCATGAGCAACATTCTACTCAATTCACCGGAGAAAATGTCATTAGCCGCAAACGCATCAAACGCGTCTTGATCGTGATGAACCGAACCCAACACATGAGTCCTTTATTTTTCAGCGATGATCCTCCGCAAGAGTGGCCAGCTTTTTGGCAGCAACTTTATCGCCCTTATCGGCGGCCTTTCGATACCAGGCGACGGCCTCTTGATGGTTCTTTTGGACTCCAAGTCCATGCTCATAATAGTAGCCAACATTGAAAAAGGCCGGGGCGAATCCCAATGAAGCCGCTTTCAAAAAGTGCTGGAAGGCCTCGTCATAGTCCCGCTTCACTCCCACGCCGTCCGAATAAAGCTGTCCAATACGATTTTCCGCGATCGCATGTCCATGCGACGCCGCTTTTTGATACCAATTGATGGCCTCGTGATAATCTTGACCGGCCGCTATTCCCGCTTCATAAAAATGACCTAAACTATTTTCGGCGTCCATATTCCCTTGCGCGGCCGCTTTCAAATACCATTTCAGGGCTTCTTTTTGATCTTGGCGAACACCCACTCCCGAATCATAAAGTTTGGCAATGTTGTCTTGCGCGATAGCGTTTCCTTGCGCGGCGGACATCCCGTACCACAAAAGAGCCATCTTATAGTCGCGGCCCACACCCGTTGAGTTTTCATAGAAGGTACCGATATTGTTTTGAGCGACATCATTTCCCTTGATCGCGGATTTCCTGAACCATTCCAGGGCATGAGTGAAATCACCCGCGTCGTAAGCGGCGTTCCCCTTGACAAGTTCTTCCAAACCAGGAGGGCGTTGATCCTTGACGCAAGAAAGACCGGCACTCATGACCAAAACACCGACAATCAATATTCTCAAACGATGATTAAGGGCCGTTACTCGCATCGAGACATCTCCGAAAACCATTGGAATAAGTTTGCGCGGCATTGGCTGGAAAAATCAAAACTCACTTAAAGAACACACTTTAGCCTTAATTAAAAAAAGGCTCAAGTGAGTGTTAGAGATGGGCCGTGAAAAAAGAAAGAAGATTCGTGAAGGTAAAGCGTCTCTACAGGATCAACGAACGCGTTCCGAAAAGCAGTGCAGCTATAACTCGTTAACGCAAAGACGCGTTAATAGCAAATATTGCTGGAACCGCAATCGCCCACATAAGGGCATGAAGCATAACATCCCGCGCCGTAACCATGACCCCCGCCGTCATACCAAGGGTAAGAACTGTCGCAACAATGACCGTTCGTGTAGCAATCACCATAATTACAATAGCGTGTTCCGCCGCCGCCGCCGCTGCTACTACTGCCAGTAGGCGATGAGTCGGAATAGCAACCCGCCGCCGTCATTAACAACACCGCGCTCAAAACTAAGTACAGCACCCGGAACGTTGATTTCATTAAACCACTCCTTCACCCATATGTCCCAGATGGCGCCGCTTGCCAATGTTGACCGGAAACTTGTCACCTATTTTATTCTTCTTCCCAAATCTTTCAATGGCTAATTAGGTTTTTCAAGTCACAAAAAAGCGGTTTCATCCATTGGATCCCCATTTTGTCGTGCCCAACATCAGAAAGTCCCTGGCCCATGGGATAAAAAGACACTTTTTTGACCGAAGCAAAAAATATTTGGAAACCTCAGATTTAGTTTTTTGTTGATGAAATATTTTGGCTTTTAACCTTGGCCAGGATCCAAATGATCGTGATGACAGAAACCAAGATCATGACGCCGCTGATCGCCTGCGAGGCGGAGTTGAAAAAGACCAGGTACTTTTTGTCCCAGGAGCGTCTCCAAAACTCGATGACGAATCGAAGCAGACCATAAGTGAACCCGTAGAGCGCCAAGGTCAGCCAGGAATATCGGATGGTCCAACGTCGAGCGGCCAACAGGATGAAGCAAAGCGAAAGATCCCCTGTCAGTTCCCAAAGCTGTGTCGGTAAATGGGGCAGGGTGTCTTCTCCGCCGGGAAAAACCATTCCCCAGCGGGCGTCCACGACCCCGTAACAACAGCCGTTCAAGAAACAACCTACCCTGCCGATGGCGTGTCCCAAAAGGATATAAGGCGCCACCAGATCGAAAGTATGACTCAAGGGCCATTTCTCCGCTCGAACCCACCAAAAACCCACGACCACTCCGCCAAAAAGCCCTCCGTAAAAAACCAATCCGCCTTCCCAGATCTTAAAAACGTCCCAAAACCATAGGGGTCCGCGGAATTGCTCCTGATTCTCAAGAACGTAAAAAAGACGGGCCCCCAGAATGGAACCGACGATCACCCAGACACCCAGGTCGAAGGTTTTCTGGAACCCCTGCTCATAGGTCAACCCCAGTTCCGGGGCGATATACTTGCCAGCGTCTTTGGCGAAAAGATAAATGCTGAACCCCAACGCCAATGCCATACATAAGCCGTAGGAGTAAAAATGGAACGGGCCGATGGTATGATCCAAAAGTTGGAACGCGTTCAAAGTGAAAAGGTGAGGATGCATTAAGAAACTCCCGGCTTAGCGGATCTATCGAATACGTAGTTAAGGATCAAAAGGAGGATCCCGACCGTGATGCAAGAATCCGCGACGTTGAATATCCATGGAAAATTCGGGCCAAAATGAAACCAGCCGAAATTCACGGTGAAATGAAAGTTAATGTGTTCGACATCGATAAAATCAACGACTTGACCATAGAGGATCCGGTCGACAAAGTTACCCAGGGCCCCGCCTCCGATCAACCCCAACGCGAACCTCTGCCACTGTTTGGCCGGCGGGATCATCCGCTGGTACGAGTAAACGGCCAATGCCGCGAACAGGGTGATAAGGATAAAAACAGGGATCCGCACCAAAGCCCTCATCTCCGCCATGAAACCAAAAGCCGCCCCCGGATTCAGGACATAAGTGATATAGAGGATGTTCTTGAAAATAGTTACCGATTGGCCCAAATGGCAAAGGTGCACGATCAAATACTTGGATATTTGGTCCAGCAGAACGACCCAAAAAATGATCCTGCGGATTTTCACAAGGTTTTCTTTTGAACGTTTTTTAAAACAAACTCAAAAAACAAATAAGCGAGCCCGATGGTGATGAAAGAATCGGCGGCGTTAAAAATATACCACTGAAAGTCCGCGTATCGGGCGTCGATGAAATCGACGACTTTCCCATATAAAAGACGGTCCACCAGATTCCCCAAAGCGCCTCCCCAGATCAGGCCCAGCGCGACACGGGCGGCCAGGTCCTCCTCAGGGATCAACCGCTGGCAGTAATAGACCATAAAAGCCGCGGCGATGGTGATGGCGGTAAAAAAGGGCACGCGGACGGCCGCGTCCATATTGGACATAAAACCAAAGGCGATGCCGGAATTTTGAGTGAAGGTGAAATAAAGGTAGTTCGGAAAGATCACACGCGATTGGCCGAGGGGGATGGAATGCAGGATCAGGAATTTCGTCGTTTGGTCCAATGCCAGCACCAGCAGGGACACACCGGTCAGGATCATGAACCCTTGCCACCTTCCAAAGGTTGGAACTTCTTAACAATGGGCCCGCAGCGATGGCAGAGATCGGCGTAATCCGGGCCAAGTTGGTCGTAATAATTCCAGCACCGGGCGCATTTTTGCCCGTTCGATCTTTGGGACGTGGTCTTGAGTTTCAGCCCTCCATCTTCCGCCTCGACCGCTTCCGAAGGCGCGGCTCCCTCTTTTAATTCCAACTTGGAGACCAGGAAGTAATAGCGAAGGTCATCCAAATGCTTTTGGAGAATGGTCTTTAATTTATCGTTTTCGAGATAAAGAACGACCTCAGCCTCAAGGGAACTGCCGATGGTCTTGGCTTGCCTTAATCCTTCCAGGGATTTTGAAACAGCTTTCTTGACGGCGAAAATGGTCTCCCATTCCTGAAAAAAACTAATTTCAACTCGCCCACCCTCAAAACTAGGCCAACTACCTTCAAAAACACTTCTTTCTTTATCCAACTTAAAAGATTTAGGAAGCGATTGCCAAATTTCCTCAGCCGTAAAGGAAAGAATCGGTGCAATGGTTATCACAAAACTTTTCAAAATATCGAAAAGAACGGTTTGAGCTGCACGGCGAGACTTCGAGTTCGCTTCAAAGGTGTAGAGACGGTCTTTCAAAATATCAAAATACCCGGCGCTCAGAGTTACGGAAAAAAAATTATCCAGTTCATGAAAAACCTTCGTAAATTGAAATTTATAATAGTAATCATCAAAATTTTTGATCGTCTTTTGAGCTTCAATCCAGGCCCATCGGTCGATGGGTAGGAAGTCCTTCTCATCCACCCGTGCGGCGGGATCGAAATCGGAAAGATTTCCCAAAATGAATCGGAAAGTATTGCGGATACGACGGTAAGCCTCCGACATGCGGTTGAGCATCTCCGGCCCTATAGCCACGTCTTCGGTGTAGTCTTCCGAGGAAACCCAAAGACGCAGGATATCGGCGCCATGGGTCTTCATTAGGTCCATGGGGTCGATCACGTTGCCCGCGCTCTTGTGCATTGCCTTACCTTGCGTATCCAGTACCCAACCGTGGGTCAAAACCGCTTTGAAAGGCGCCCGCCCCTTCAGGGCCATTCCAGTCCAAAGAGAGTGTTGAAACCATCCTCGGTGTTGATCCCCACCTTCCAGATAAAGGTCCGCGGGCCAGGACAACTCGGGCCGTACGTTCAAAACCGCCATGTGCGAGACGCCGGACTCGAACCACACGTCGAGAATATCCTCTTCTTTGATGAAATCCGACGAACCGCAGGAACATGGGTAATTTTTCGGCAGAACGTCCTGGGCCTGATGCGCGAACCAGCCGTCCAAACCCTCTTTTTCAATGATTCCCACGATGGATTCGGCTACCTTCGGCTCGTTGACCACTTTGCCGCAGCTCTTGCAGTAAACCGCAGTGATCGGCACACCCCAAGAGCGCTGGCGTGAGATGCACCAGTCCATCCGGCCTTCCATCATGTTGAAAATGCGGTCCCTTCCCCAAGCTGGAAGCCATGTTAGTCGGTTAATTTCTGCCAAGCATTTTTTGCGTAGATCCTTATGGTCGAGTTCAATGAACCACTGGGCCGTCGCGCGAAAGATAATGGGATTCTTGGACCGCCAGCAATGGGGGTAGCTGTGCTTGATGGTTTGAAGTGAAAGAAGCCGACCAAGTCCTTTGAGTTGCTCAACAATCTTGGGGTTGGCTTCCCAGACCGACATGCCCTCGTATTGTTTGACGCGGGCGTCATACCGGCCAGCCTCGTTCACTGGAGAATAAACTGGCAGTTGGTATTTGAGGCCGATCTCATAGTCTTCCCTGCCATGTCCCGGCGCGGTGTGGACCAAGCCGGTTCCTGCGTCAGCGGTGACATGGGTGCCGACCATGACCAGGGACTCCTGGTCAAGAAAAGGATGCTGCGCCGCGGCGCGGTCCAATTTCTGACCGGTCGTCTCCTCGATGATCTTATAGTCGCCATCTTTCCAGCCACACATCGCGGCCACTTGGGACAGCAAGACCTTGGCCAATACGTAATGGGCTTGACCGATTTGAACGGTCACATACTCATAATCGGGATGGACCGAGATACCCAAGTTGGCCGGCAAGGTCCAGGGGGTCGTCGTCCAGATCAGGAAGGATAAATTCTCACGGGGAGTTTTAGGGAAAACACCGTCCGGGATCCGCTTGGCCGGAAAAGCGACCGTCACCGCCAGGGAATCATGATCAGCGTACTCCACTTCCGCCTCAGCGAGGGCGGTTTTGCAGACCGGGCACCAATGGATGGGCCGAAGCCGCCTCGTGACATAACCTTCAGCCAGCATTTGATGGAAGGCCTTGACGATCTGGAACTCATAAGCCGGGTCCATGGTCAAATAGGGATTCTCGAAATTGCCTAAAACCCCCAGGCGCTTGAACTCATCCCTTTGACGGTCGAGGAATTTCTCGGCGTATTTCCGGCATTCTTGGCGGATCTCCACCTTCGACATGGTCTTGGCCTTAGAGCCAAGCTTCTCGACCACCTTGTGCTCAATAGGCATGCCGTGGCAATCCCACCCTGGCACATAAGGCGTATCGAAACCTTTCAAGCCCCGGTACTTGACGATGATATCTTTAAGGATCTTGTCGAGCGCCGTACCCATGTGGATGTCGCCGTTGGCAAAAGGCGGCCCGTCGTGCAAAACATACTTCGGCGCGCCCTCGGCGCGGAACATCCGCTTGTAAAAACCCAACCCCTCCCAAAATTTTTGGCGCTCGGGTTCCGTTTGGGGCAGATTGGCCTTCATGGGAAAAGACGTCTGAGTGATATTTAAAGATGATTTGTAGTCGGCCATTTTCGATCCAAAAACGCGGAATTAAGAGCGAAAGCTTATCAAAACGACCAAGAAATGTTTAGTGTTATTTGGCTATGTTTTAATGAAAAAAGAGGATTTAAGCCGAAACCCGCAGGACGCTGTTTTCCCCGCCCAAACTGTCCGGCATCTTCGAGGGATTAACGGGGTCCACGATCCATTCGTTGTCGTTCAAAACGAACTTGTAGTGATAAACCCCGGGAGCGAGCGCGAGTTCGAATTTGAAACTGCCGTCGCTTTGCCGGACCATCGGGTCGACATCCTTATCCCAATTGTTGAAGTTACCGACCAGCGCCGCCTTGGACAATTCCCGCGATGGCTTGTAGACCAAGCTGACTTTCACGGATGGAGTGAAAGAAACCACCCGGTTACGGCCGCCCGATTTTGCCTCATACAAACTGATATCCGCCTTTTTAGTCAATTCCTCTTCGTTGGAAGCGTCCACCGGGAACGTCGCCACACCCGCGGAGACCGTGATCTTCTTGAGAGGCTGGCTTTCCATGTGGGCGAAAAGCGTCGAGGATATTTTTTCGCGGATGCGCTCCGCCAATTCCGCCGCCCTTTTCCGTCCCGTTTCAGGAAGGACCATCACCATCTCTTCCACTCCGTATCGGGCGACAATGTCCACTTCACGCGCCTCGGACTTCAGGATCGAGGCGATCTTTTTGAGGACCTCGTTGCCCGCGGGATGACCGTTCGCGTCGTTGTATTTCTTGAAATGATCGATATCGAAGATCACCAGGGACAAGAGCCGGTGGTATCTTTCGGCCCGCATTTTTTCCTCTTTCAAACGCTCGAAAAAATAGCCGAAATTATGAAGACCTGTCAGACGGTCCGTGATGGCGATCTGCCGGGTCCTCTCATAAAGCAAGGCGTACTCGATGGCCAGCACGTCCTGCTGGCCTGATTCGTCCTGGATCCGCATGGCATTCTCAAAAAAGACCAGTCCCAGACGGTTCAAAAGGTTGGAAACCTGTTCCTGGGCCTCGGTGTAAGGAAGCTTGTCGCGGCCTTGGTCCGGGCTACCGCTCAGGTCTTTCAGGGTATCTTTCAAGATATCCCGCATCAAAAAAAGAAGCAGGACCATCTTGGTGGCGTTCAAACGGTTCTTGGACTGAAGATTGCGCAGGTGGGAAATGACCGGCCGCAACTGGGCGTCCACCGCCTGCTCGGCGCTCTCCTTGTTCTCTACGATCAAGATCAAACTCATCATCAGCTCTTGCACTTCTTTAAAAAGATGAGAATCGTCCTGGAAATTCCCAATGTGGGACTTCAACAGCTCGACTGAGGATCTCCAGCGGTCCTTTAATTGGTCCTCGTTCTTCTGGATGAACTGCGTCAAAGAAGTTTTCATTGCTCTGTTTTACGGTTCCTTTTTATTTTCACGAAACTGATGGGAGAACGGGCTATTTCTTGAGAATATCGCGGTAAAGCTCCAGGTAATGGCCGGCGGAGGCGTCCCAGGAGAAATCCTTCATCATCGCTCGATGGACCAATTCCTTCCAAAGTTTCGGCTGATGAAAAGCTTCCACCGCTCTGCGGAGGATGAACAGAAGATCGTCCGAATGGTACTCCTCAAAAACGAATCCGGTCCCTTTTTTTCCGTCCGACGAGAGATTTTCCACCGTATCAGCCAGCCCGCCTGTTTTCCGGACCAAGGGGATCGTTCCATATTTCATGGCGATCATCTGGCCCAATCCACAGGGCTCAAAACGGGACGGCATCAAGAACATGTCGCTGCCAGCGTAGATATGTTTCGCCAAACGCTGGTCGAACTTCAAGTGGACCGCCAACTTCGAGGGAAACCTCTGCTTCAATTTCTCGAACATGGACTGGTACAAAGCGTCCCCCGTTCCCAAAACCACCAATTGCACATCCATGCTCAAAAAAGGCTCGATGATCTCGGCGATCAGGTCCAGACCCTTCTGATCCGTCAAGCGGGAAACAAGCCCGACTAGGGGGATTCGAGCGTCGAACTTCAGACCCAATTCCTCCAAAACCTTTTTTTTCGAGATGAGTTTTTTATCGTGGTTCTTGACCGTGTATTGGGCCGGGATCTCTTTATCGGTAGCGGGATTCCAATCATCGTAATCGATCCCGTTCAATATCCCGCGCAGATCCTCGGAGCGGTCCTTTAAAACACCCTGAAGCCCCTGGCCGAACTCATCCGTCTGGATCTCACGGGCGTAATTGGGAGAAACAGTGCTGATCTCGTCGGAATAGACCAACCCCGCCTTGAGATAGTTGACCTGGTCGTAGAACTCCAACTTCTCATGCCGGAACTCATCCCAGCTGATGCCCGTCATAGGCAGGACATACTTCGGGAACAGACCCTGATAAGCCAGGTTGTGGATTGTGAAAAGGCTTTTGATGGCGCGGAACTTGGGTTGGTCCGCGTAAAGGGTCTTGAGATAGACCGGGATCAATCCGGTTTGCCAATCGTTGAGATGGATCACATCGGGGTACCAATCCAGCTTCTTGATCATTTCCAGGACGGCCCGCGAGAAAAAAGCGAACCTCTCCGCGTTGTCGTGATAATCGGCTTCAGGCGTCCCATAAAAACCGTCCCGTTCAAAATAACGGTCGTTCTGGATGAAATAAACCGGTCCACGGGTATCGGCCAGCCGCGTGGATAGGATGTCGGCGTTCATCTCGCCCATCCCCATGGGAACGGTCATTCCCTTCACTTCATAATTCAGTTTGTATTTCTCGGGTGATATTCCCTTGTAACGCGGCAAAACCACCGCGACTTCACACCCCAATTTAATAAGGGCTCGGGGTAATGCCCCTGTCACGTCCGCCAACCCGCCCGTTTGCGCGAAAGGAGCGACTTCTGAGGCCACGATCAGGACCCGCGGTTTATGAGACGCTTCATTCCCGCGGGAAATCTCCGCCGGGGATTTTTGAGTTTTAGTGTTTTTGGATCTCGGCATTTTTCATCCTCGAAACCTATTGAACCACAAAGTTCACCAAGTACACAAAGTGAATCAAAATGGTTGAACCAAAGATTCGACTTACTTCGCGTACTTTGCGTACTTTGCGGTGAAATTGTTAAGGCAAAAACCAACGCTTTTCCAGATCCGCGGACACTATCTTTTGCTTGGACCTCAACGTCTCCTCCAGCAAACTCCTGATCATCAGACCTGTTTTTTTACGGGACCTCAAAAAACGTCGAAAAATATCATAACCGTCGCCGCCTCCGGCCAAAAAGTCGTTCAAGGCCAGAAGGTATTTTTTCTTTTCCTTAAGTAGCTCGCTCCCGACAAAGATATTCAAGGAGTCCCCGCTTTTCTCGACTTTTAAACCAGAGACCTGTAAAAAACCTCCCTGGCCCCTTTTCAATTCGGACATCTCGACCGCTTTTCGTATCCAAGACCCGGGTATCTCGATCGTCACGACCTCGTCATCCACCGGAAGGATCTCATAAAGGATCTCCCGTGTGATGGGACCCGATCTGAAGTCCGAGTGAAAAAAACCGCTGTTCACGACAGCGAGTTCCGCCTCCGCCTCGGTTCGAACAGCGTCCGCGGTGATCTGTCCCAAGAGAGAATCCCCGTTGTTCACCGGCGCCATGTTTCCCGTGGCGGTCGCCAGTATTTCATCCAGCGGGCTGGCTTTAAAAGCCGCCTTGTATTTATCCAGCAAAGCGACCATTTGGGGATCCTCAGGCAGATCGGCGGTGACGGGAATGAGTTGGTAATGGTAATCCGTGATGGAATATTCGGCGTTCTTGGTCTTGGGATCCCGGTGGCCCTCGATCATCAGGTCCAGACGACCCAGATAAAACCCTTGGGAACCGGCCTGTCCAATGATGGGCCCTGAAAGGCTGCCGTCCTTTTTCTTGACCACCAATGGCTCGGTCAAAACGGTGCGGCTGAGCCCCCCCACAATGACATGGATGAAGGAATTGTCCTTTGCGAATTTCTTGTCGGCGTCCACACCCAGGTGGCTGAGGACCACAAAAATATCGGCGTCTTTTTTGAAGATGGAGTGCAGACCCTTGGCCGCCGCGCCGGGCGGATTGAACACCAAACCCCGTACGTTTTCCCGGCGGATCAAACTGGGAGTGTCCGGATTGCTGAAGCCGATCAACCCTACGCGGATACCGCCGAAGGTTTTCAGGACATAGGGCCGCAGAAAATTCTGGCCGCCGCTAACGACGTTGGCCGAAACCCAGGGGATGCCGAACATTTTTCGATATTCGAGCAGCGTTTTCTTGCCGTAGTCGAAATCGTGTGTGCCCAGGCCAATGGCGTCGTATTTCATCAATTTATAAGCCGCGCAATCCACCTTCCCGTTCGTCAACTCGGAAAAAGCCGTGCCGATAAAAAGGTCGCCGCTATCGACCAACACAACGTTCTTCTCGCCCACTTCCTTACG
>CAYXYA010000025.1:0-13301 GCA_964469185.1 uncultured bacterium
ACGCTCAGTTACGCGGCGTTTTTTCTTTCTCTCGGCATCGGGCACGCGTGTCTCTGGACTCTTTGGAAGCACGCGCGGAGCAAAGAGCGTCTGCAGAACCAGGTGAAACTGCTCTACCGCGTGGTACAAGTGGGCATCGTTCTTTTGACGGCAGGAACCATTTTGGGAGGCGTGTGGGCCAATTATTCCTGGGGCCGGTTCTGGGGTTGGGATCCGAAAGAAACTTGGGCCTTGATCGCCCTATTGGGTTATGTTGCGATCCTGCATGGCCGGATGGCGGGTTGGTTGAAAGAAAAAGGGTTTATTATCGGCGTGGTTCTGGCTTTCCTAGGAGTGCTCATGGCTTGGTACGGGGTGAACTTCATCCTCGGTGTGGGCCTGCACAGCTACGGCTTTTCCAAAGGCGGATTGCCTTACGTGATCGCCTTCGTGGTGGTTGAACTCATTCTCGTGGCGCTGGTGGGTTTTAAAGCGAAAACCTCGGCCAAGTAACGTCCCGAACCCGCAAGAAATCCTCGATATTCATGCTGGATTTGTTGAAGAATTGGAAGGCAAAAGGACTTGTTCTACGCATGATTCTGACCTCTGCTCGCCTATGACATGCTTCCTGCTCGGGTTTTATGGCCCTCTTGGGAGACGGTAAACTCTTCTAAGTTAGGACAACCAAACCGGAAAGACTTTTGTTACACCACACAACTTTTCAAATCCACTCAATCAAACCGGAAAGACTTTTCTTACGCCATACATTTACTCTTCATTGGCCCGATGCGGCTGTCAATTTATCTAAACTCAATCAAATTCAAAAAAACGCCAATGGAAAAACAAATCAATACAATTCCCAGCAACCGCATTAACCACTTCTGGGTTTCGGTCCTAGGCCCATAAACTTTTTTGTTTAGCGAGATTTTGGCGAGTGTTTTGCTTCCATACTTATATGTCAGCTTTTCGTTTAAGTTTGCCGGCCCATTCTTTTTAATTCTATTTAAGTTTGATTTGTAATTTTCATAATTCATTTGAGCAAGTTTTGAAAGAAATTTCAAAAAAAACGAGGGGAAAACCACCATCCAAATCCCCAATAAACTTGCTACAGTTTCAATTATTATTTTTTCCCCCATCACATTATTGCCCTTCTGAATCGGTTTAAAGTTTCACCTATCAATGAAAATGATTATCTCAATTGTTTTTCTATATTTTCAAATGTTTGTAGTGTTCACAAAATATCTTCCGGTCCCGCTGTTGCCAGCTTGAGAGGTTTTCCGTCCAACTGGGTAGGTAGTCTTGACGGAGAATGGCTTTTTGAAACTTTAGCTAGGTCTTAAAACCCGTAAAGTCCGCCGAACTTCTTTCCTAAATAATCCAAAAAGGGCTGACTGGTCAGTTCTTTACCCGTCACCACTTTACAAAGGTCGCCCGCGCGGTAACGCTGACCGTGGGTGTGGATCTTCTCATTCAGCCATTTCTTCAAGGGGTTGAAGTCGCCCTTCTCAAAACCCGCCTCCAACCCGCCCAGATCTTTATTCGCGGTGGCGAAAAACTGCGCCGAATAAAGATTGCCCAGAGTATAGGTGGGAAAGTAGCCGAAGCTTCCGTGGCTCCAATGCACATCCTGCAGACAGCCCATCGAGTCGGTCGCCGGAGTGATCCCCAGATACCGCTTCATGGCGCTGTTCCAGGCTTCCGGAATGTCTGCCGCTTTCAAAGTTCCGGCGATGAGCGCCGTTTCGATATCAAATCTCACGCAAACATGCAGGTTATAAGTAACCTCGTCGGATTCGGTGCGGATGAACGAAGGAGCCGAGTGGTTGACGGCGAAATGAAAGGTCTCCAAAGACACGTCGTCAAAAACGCCGGGGAAAATTTTCTTCAGTTCCGGATAAAAGAATTTCCAGAAAGGAAGGCTGCGGCCCACCAGGTTTTCCCAAAGGCGGGATTGGGACTCGTGGATACCCAGGGAAACCGCCGAGGCGCGGGGAGTGCCGTAGTGAGCGTCGCCCGGCAGGTTCTGGTCGTATATCCCGTGGCCCGCCTCGTGGAGTGTGCTGAAAAAGGCGTTCTCGAAATTCGTCTCCTCAAAGCGGGTGGTGATTCGGGTGTCGTTGGGTCCCAATCCGGTGGTGAAGGGATGGGCGCTGACGTCGATGCGGCCTTTCTCGAAATCAAAGCCGATGGTCTGGGCTAGCTTGCGGCAGAAAGCTTGCTGGGCTTCCACCGGACATTTGCGTTTCAAGATGGAAAGGTCGGGCTGGCGCTTGGAGGAGGTGATCTTGGCCACCATGTCGGACAGACTTTTCTTCAAGGGCGGGAAAAGCTCGTTCAGCTGGGCGGTGGTCAAACCCGGTTCGTAATCCTCCAACAAAGCGTCGTAAGGGTGGTCCTTGTAGCCGTAGCATTTGGCTTGTTCCTGAACAAGGGGAATGATCTTTTCCAGCCAGGGCAGAAAACGGGAGAATTTATTCTCTTTGCGAGCTTCCACCCATTCCACCTGGGCGTTCGAGGAAACGCGGGCCATTTCCTCCACCAGTTTCTGGGGCAATTTTCTGGAACGGTCGTAAGAACGGCGCCATTCCCTTAAATTCACCGAGCTATCGCTCAAGGGGTCGCTCATCAGGACCTTGAACGATTCAGCGAGAGCTAAGAGACTATCCACCATGGGGTCGGTGAACTTTTGGTGGCACATGCCGACCAATAGGGAAAGCTGCTCGGCCCGGTAGGGAGCGTTGGCTCCCGGCATATAGACTTCCTGGTCCCAACCCAAGACGCCGGCGGTATTGCCGAGCACGGCGATCTCTTTCATGCGGCGCAATAGGTCCTCATAGGCTTGTTCAGGGGTCATCAAAAACTCCTCATATTAAAATCACAAAAATCATCTTAGCCACAGATGCACACAGATTAACTCAAATAGCGAAAGGTTTTAAAATCAAAGATTCTTGATCCGCAAATCATATCCGTGTGCATCTGTGGCTAAATTGCCTTTAGGTTCAGTCTTTAAAGATATTCCGGATAAAGGCCGCGTCATCTGACGTCAGGGGTTTATCCGCGGCGGACAGATTGACCTGGACCTGGTTGAGGTTCCTAAAACCCGGGATGGCGCAGCAGACCCAGGGATGGGACAGGTCGTATTGCAGCGCGGCGCGGGAAAGGTCCTTGATATCCGCACCGAATCGGGCCTTTAGCTTCTCGATCTTGGGCTGGGTCTGGAGCAGGAACTCGGTGGAAAAGCGTTTGTCGCCCTTACGATGGTCGCCCTCATCGAACTTGGGCGGATTTTTGGGATCGAACTTGCCCAGGAGAATGCCTTGGTTGAGAGGGGAGAAGGCCACAAAGCTCATCTTGCGCTCGACCAGTAATTTTTGGACGGGCGACCCTTCCCGAATGAATTGGTCGTCCATCGAGTGGGCCCAGCTTTGAAGCACATCGGGGTTGATCTTGGGAACGAGTCTTGTGAAATCCTCGCTGGAATAGGAGGACAAACCCAACAGACGGATCTTCCCTTCTTTTTGAAGTTTGCGAACGGCGGTGACCGCGCCCTCCACATAGCGGTCGTTGGGGCCGAAGTCCCCATGGTGGAAATAATAGAGGTCGATGACGTCCCGTTTGAGGTTGATGAGCGACTGCTCGCACTGGTGGCGGATGTGGGCGGGTTCGTAAACGTTCTCGGCGGTGCCGGGAAACCAGCCGACCTTGGTGGCGATGGTCAGTTTTTTTGTACGGTCACCCAGGACCTTGGAAAGCATCCGCTCGGCCCGGCCGTTGCCGTAAACGTCGGCGTTGTCGAAATGATTCACGCCCTGATCGAGAGCGTAGTCGATGGCCCGTTTTACCTCGGTCTCGTCCACGTTGGCCCAACCGTTCGGCGTGCCGTCCACCCAGTTGAGGCCGCCCAAAGTCCAACAACCCAGGCTGATCTCGGAAACTTCGATATCGGATTGACCCAGCTTGCGGTATTTCATGGGGAGCCTTTCATGTTGAAAATGGTGAGGAAGAGAGTACACAAAATAAGACAAACCTCCAAGGGGCTGGGTCTTTTTCAAGGACTTGGCTAGAAACGCGGAATAGGGTCGCCTTTTCCATGTAACCTTATTGATCCGTAAGACGTCCAAAAAGCAGGAAGAAATGACGCTTTCCTGACGATGGGATTGCCGATTTTAATCCGGTCGATCTGTGATTTAATACATCCATTCAACCAAGATCGAAAAAACGCCGCGGAGGAATGAACTCATGAAAAAATCATCCTTGTTCTTATTTTTGCTGTTGGTGTCGACTTTCGTCCCTGGTTTCGCCCGCGCGCAAGCGGCCAGACCCGCCGCGCCTGCCGCTCTATCGGCCGTGGTTTTAGGCTACTACCCCTCCTGGGAAACCGGCGTCACTCCGGCGGATCTCAATCTCCGGCTATTCACTCATATCTGCCACGCTTTCCTCATGGCGGACGCGATGGGGAATATCAAGACAGAAGGCGCGATACCCAATCCGGACCTGATCACCCAGGCGCACGCGGTCGGAGTCAAGGTCCTTGCCTCCCTCGGCGGGGCCGATAGCGGCTCAGGCTATTTCAATGCCATAGGCGCCGACCCGGAAGCTGTTGCGAAATATGTGGACGAAGTGGTGGCATTCGTCGCCAAAAATCATTATGACGGCGTCGATGTGGATTGGGAATTCCCCACGACCGAGTCGGATAAAGAGAACCTCGCCAACATGGTCGTCCTTTTAAGGCAGGGGCTCTCCAAAAAGGTACGCGGCGCTTTGATCACCATGGCGGTCCCAGCCAGCGATGGATCAGGGAAATTTTTTGACGACGCCAAATTGATGCCATTGGTGGATTTTATCAATATCATGACTTACGATTTTCACGGCGACTGGGGTTCTTCGGGGCACAACGCGAATCTGTTCCACGATCCCAAGGACCGGACATCCGAGAGCAACAGCGCTCAAGAGGGGATGGAATATTGGACCAAAAAAGGGTGGCCGAAACAAAAACTCGTGGTGGGCATTCCCTGCTATGGGCATGGATTTCCGGGAGGGGCTTTTTACCGCCCGCAGGGACCTAAATCGGCTCATTCCGAGATCGCCTATAAAGATGTTTTGAAACTCATCGCCGATGGTTGGAAGAACATGTGGGATAAAGACGCTTACGTTCCCTACGTGATCAGTCCGCAGGGGAACGAGATCATTTCCTATGAAAGCACCCAATCGGCCCAGCTCAAGGGTCAATGGACAAGACAGCAGGGTTATCGGGGTATCTTTTTCTGGGACATCACTCAAGACGCGATCAATAAAGACAACGTGATCGTCCACGCCGCCCGGAACGGATACGCCGGAACGAAATAGTTTTGTCCGTGAGATTCACAATTCCAATTTTACTAAAGGAAAAATCAATGAAGAAATTTTTGGTTTTGTTGTTGATGTTTGTCGCCAATCCTAATTTCGTCAACGCGCAAGCAGCCCAGACTTCTAGTTTTTCACCGGTCATCCTGGGGTACTATCCTGCTTCGGCCGTTGGAGTCACGTCGGCAGATATCAACCTCCGCTTATTCACCCATATCTGGCACGCTTTCGTCACCGTCGACACACTAGGAAACGTCGAAATGGAGCCCGGGATAGCTAATTCGGATCTAGTGGCGCGCGCGCATGCGGTCGGCGTCAAAGTTCTCATCTCAGTTGGCGGACCTAATAGCGGCCAATATTTTAACGCTTTAGTTAATGAAGCGGATTCGATCAAACACCTCGTGGATTCCGTGGTGGCCATCGTCTTGAAGTATCATTACGACGGCGTGGATGTGGATTGGGAATTTCCAGCCCTTGAAGCTCATGAAGAGGGAATGGTCAGTTTCATCGCTCTTTTGAGGCAACAGCTTGACCACAAGGTCCGAGGAAGTTTGATCGTCTTGAAAGTTCCTTCGGGAGGAGGAGGGCTCGTTTCTCAAACAGTTTTTGGTGGCGCGATCGTTGGATATTTGTCAAATACGACAATAACCCAGCCTGGACAAGGACCGGAGCGGCTTTTTGACGACGCTAAATTGATCCCGTTGGTGGATTTTCTCAATGTCATGGCCTACGATTTTCACGAAGACGGGATCAGCACTGGACATAACTCCAACTTGTTCCACGATCCCCAAGATAGAACGCCCGAAAGTTATAGTGTTTACGAAAGCATGGAATTATGGAGCCGAAAAGGATGGCCAAAACAAAGATTGGTCGTCGGCATCCCTTGTAATGGCCATTCTTTTCATACGAATCACATAACGGTCAAGGAAAATGTCTCGCTCAAAACCGTTAGAGTCCCGTTCAAAGATATTTTGAAACTGATCGCTCAAGGCTGGAAAAACAGCTGGGAAAAGGATGCCTATGCTCCTCTGCTCTTCAGCCCCAATGAAAAAGAATACATTACTTATGACAGTCCACAATCCGCCCAGCTCAAAGGGCAATGGGCCAGGCAGCAGGGTTACCGCGGGGTATTTTTCTCGGATATCACTCAAGACGCGGTCAACAAAGACAATGTTCTCGCCCGCGCGGCGCGAACGGGTTGGGCTTCCAAATAAATTTATGAGTTAACTTTTTTGGCTGGCGCGGTAAAGACGGTCATTGATGGCCCTGCCCAATCCTTGGGCGGGGAACGGTTCAGCGATAATTAGATCCAATTTTTTTTCATCCAAACGCCGCATGGCGCCGAAAAGACGGGCGGCGGCTTCCTTGAGATCTCCTTTTTCCGACAACAATTCGACGGCTTCGAAACCCATACCCACCGGCGCTTTTTGGAATGTCAGCAGTCCTATCTTTTTCCCCGCGGGAAGCGGCGAGACCGACTCGAATTTCAAGGGTGTCGCGGGGGAATAGTGTTGAAGCAGCTGGCCCGGGGCCTGGGGTTTATCGCCGGTCAAGACCGGAACCGCGACCTTTCCAATGACAGCCTCGATCTCCTCCAGCGGTACGCCGCCAGGACGCAAAAGCATCGGCTCTTTCTCCATGAACGAGATGATGGTCGATTCCACGCCGACCACACAGGGTCCGCCGTCCAGGATCAACTCCACTTTATTTCCCAGGGATATGCGGACATGCTCCGCGGTCGTGGGACTCACCTGACCAAAAGGGTTCGCGCTTGGCGCGGCGATAGGCCTGCCCGCTTCACGAATGAGCGCCAGCGCCAAAGGATGGTTCGGTACCCGGATAGCCACACCTTTTAAAGAAGCGGTGACGATGTCGGGAACCATATCGGATTTGGGAAGGACCAGCGTCAAAGGCCCCGGCCAGAATTTTTCGGCTAGTTTTATGGCTTTTGAGGGGAAAGCGGTGACCAGGATCTCGGCCTGACCCAGATCGGCCACGTGCACGATGAGAGGATCGAATTGCGGGCGGTTCTTCACTTCGAAGATGGCGGCCACAGCGAAAGGGTTCAGCGCGTCCGCGCCTAGACCGTAAACGGTCTCGGTCGGGAAAGCCACCAATCCGCCGTCTTGAATGATCTGGGCCGCTTTTTGAAGTTCAGACATAAGAAAACCCCTAAATATTTACCACCAAGGGCACCAAGGAAGGCAAAATGAAAATAGATTTATGATTTTAAACATTTTAATAGGTGTTCTTGGCGCCCTTAGTGCCCTTGGTGGTTCAAAAGACGCTGTTGTTGAAACTTCCTGGTTTCAACCAGTGTTCTTGAGGCCGGCCGCGATGCCGTTGATGGTCATGAGAATAGCGTCTTCCAACACCAGTTTCTCAGCTTCGCTGGGATTTTGACGCACACGTTTGATGAGTTCTATCTGGATGAAACTCAAGGGATCGATATAGGGATTGCGGCGTTTGATGGATTCCGAAAGGGCCGGATCTTTTTCCAAAAGCTCTTTTTCCTGAACGATCTGACAGATGACGCGCACCGTCCGGTCATACTCGGCCCGGATGATATCGAAGATCTCCTGCCTCAAAGCCGGTTCCTTCACCAGGTCGGCGTAACGCCGCGCGATATCCATATCCGCTTTGGACAGGATCATCTGCGCGTTATCGAGGACCGTTTGGAAGAAAGGCCACTGGTTATACATTTCCTGCATGGCGGCCAGTCCGTTGGGATTGGCCTTCAAGTGCTCTTCGATCGCCGTGCCCATACCGTACCATCCTGGAAGCGTGTAGCGGCTCTGCATCCAGCTGAACACCCAGGGAATGGCCCTGAGATTCTCGATGGCCCTGTCGCTGGTGCGGCTCGCGGGGCGGCTGCCGATGCGGTGATAACTGATCTCGGTGATGGGCGTGGCGCCGTAAAAATACTCCACGAAGCGTGGATTCCCGTAGATCAAATTGTGATAGCTCTCGAAAGAACGCTTGGCCAATTTGTTCATGATCTGTTTCCACTCGGCTTTGGGGATCACTTCCCTCGGGGGGAAGGAACCACGCAGGACCGCGTTCGCGATCTGGTCCAGATGCCAGCGGGCGCTCAGGGGTTCGCTGTAATGGTCGCTGATGACCTCACCCTGCTCGGTGATCTTGATGCGCCCCTTCAGGGTGCCGGGTGGCTGGGCTAAAATGGCCTCGCTCGCCGGTCCGCCGCCGCGGCCCACGCTTCCGCCCCGGCCGTGGAAGAGCCGGAGGGCGATCTGGTTCGTTTCCGCCAATTTGGTCAACTCGCCCTGGGCGCGGTAGAGGGCCCAGTTGGCCGAAAGATAGCCGCTTTCCTTATTGGAATCGCTGTAGCCCAGCATGATCTCCTGTACATCGTTGCGTAATTTCAAGTGTGCGCGGTAAGAATCGTTCTTTAATAGTCTGTCAAAAATACCGCTGGCGTGCTGAAGGTCGTCCAAGGTCTCGAACAAGGGCACGATATTCAAATGGCTGTACTGACCTGGGAGGTAAAGGCCGACCTCGCGGAAGAAAAGCAGGACGTTCAAAACGTCCGAGACGCCGTGGGTCATCGAGATGACGTAGGTTTCGATGGCGCGCGGGTTGAGCCTCTCCAGGATGGCCGCGACGGATTGGAAGGTCTCGATGACCTCGGCGGTTTCCGCGGAATAGTCGGAACGCATGGGGATCAGCGGCTTTTCGTTATTGAGCTCCCGCTCTAAAAGTTTGGTGCGTTCTTCCTCGCTTAAACCCGTGTAGTCCTGGCAAATGCCGGCTTTTTTCAAGATCTCGGCCCTGGCGGAAGTGTGACAGCTTGAATGCTGGCGGACATCCAGGGTCGCCAAGCGGAAGGCGAAAACCTGCGCGTTGCGGCGCACCTTACCCAGGAACCCGTCCGCCAGGATGGTGCCTTTATGACTGCGCAGGCTGGCGTCCATCACGTTCAGGTCTTCCAAGAATTGCTCGGCGCTTAAATACCAGGTCCCGGTTGGCGGCTGAACGGGGGGATTCTTCCAATCAGGATTGAAGGTTTGGGCGTAATCGAATGTGCGCTGAAGCTTCTCCCGTATATAAGTGCACTTTTGCCGGTAACGTTCATGGGGTGTGTGCGCCACGAACTGTTTCGCGATATTAGGAAATAGCAGGGAGTCTTTCAATAAAGACTGGTCCAGTTCGGGCGAGGTGGAAGTCTGCCGATCGGAGAGGCTCAGCCGCTGGCCGAGCTCGAAAACGCCGGTCATGTGCATCCGGATCGCCGCCGTGCGGAGCAGCCGGATGGTTTCCACGGTGATCTCGGGAGTGACAAAAGGATTGCCGTCGCGGTCGCCGCCGATCCAGGAGCCGAACCGAACGAAAGGCGGGACGTTCCAGGAGGTCTTGGGAAAGGATTTTTTCAAGGCCCGTTCAAGGTCGTGGTAGATCTGCGGGATCACGTCCGAAAGGGTTTCCTGGAAGTAGTACAAATTACCCTTTACCTCGTCCAGGACCGTGAGATTGACCTGGCGGACCTCGTCGGAAAGCCAAAGGGCCACGATCTCTTCCAGGATCGATCTTTCAATGTCCTCTTTCTCGGTGGGCGACAGATTGTCCTCCACCATGCGGGTCGCCGCTTTGGCGATGCGATGCAGTTTGGTGAGGGTGGTACGGCGTTTGGATTCCGTGGGGTGGGCCGTGAAAACCATCAAGACCTGGGCCTGTTCTAAAAGCGCCTGCAGTTTTTTAGGGAGAACACCCTGCTGTTCCAGGATGGAGACGGCAGAAGTGATGGAGCCGGGCCGGGGCTCGGGCGCGCCGTTGATCGTGTAAGGCTGTTTCAAGGCGCGCATGAGGTCGATCTTCTCGGCCAGGTTGATGAGGCCGAAAAAATGGGTGAAAGCTTTGGTCAAAAGGTTCAGCTGGTCGACCGGCAGTTTGGCGACGATCTGGGAAAGTTCCTCGGCGGTCTTCACGTCGGAAGTCGCGCGGAAATTCTTCGCCAGTTGGCGGATGCGCTCTACTAGGGCTAAAGCGCTGTCGCCTTCCTGATAGGAGATGACGTAACCCAGCGTGGTGGCCAGGGTGTTGACCAGGGATGAGAGGGAATAATTTTCTTGATGGTTCGCCATAAGCCGACCTTCTGTCGTTACGTGAGGGTTTCTTTCAACACCTTTGCCGCTTGATCCACGCGAAATTTTTTCAGCTTAATCTTCAGCTTGGCGTCCTGATTGGCCAGAATAGCGACTGCCAGAAGGGCGGCGTTGACCGCGCCGGCTTTGCCAAGCGCTAGGGTGCCGACTGGAATGCCGGTGGGCATCTGGACGGTCGAGAGGATGGAGTCCAATCCGTTCAACTTGCTTTCCATCGGAACGCCCAGCACCGGCAAGAGCGTATGGGCCGCACAGACGCCGGCTAGATGGGCCGCGCCGCCGGCCGCCGCGATAATGACTTCCACACCCCGGTTCTCGGCGCCGGTGATGTATTTCGCCGTTTCGTGCGGGGTGCGATGGGCTGAAAGAACGCGGGATTCATGGGCCACGCCGAATAGTTTCAAGGTATCCGAGGCGTTTTTCATGACTTCCCAGTCGGATTTACTGCCCATCAGGATGTTGACGAGTGTTTTTCCCGATCGTGCCATCGCGTTCCTCCGTCTTGCTTTGGAATATGATGGCAAGAATACCAAATTAACGAACTTCTTTGGGAACAAGGTTGCGGAAAACCGGTCGTCGCGGCCCGCCTTGGCGGCCGAAAGTTTTAACGACATGTCCGCTTCCATCCTGTAAAATGCCGGACTATGACAAACGAATTGTTCAAACTCATTTACGCCGCCATTACCCAGGGCCTCATTATCGGTTTCTGCACCGCGGCGCTCATCGGTCCGGTCAACCTTTTGGCGGTCCGACGGGGCATTTTATCGGGATTCCAGGAGCTCTTCCTGGTCGGGGCGGGAGCCGCTTTGGTGGACGCTTCTTTCGCCTATATCGTTTTCGCGGGGCTTTCCAAGGACGGCATCGTGGGGGCGGTGAAGATCATCATCTGGGGTGTCAGTCTGGTGTTCCTGCTTTATCTGGCCTATTCCATCTTCATGGAGATCCGCGAAAACCCCAGCACCACAAGCGCGGTCAAAAAACAAACCCAGTTCATCGATAATTCGTTCGTGATGGGGTTCCTGATCGCGGCGACCAATCCCTTCACCCTTATTTTTTGGGTCGGCATCGTGAGCACCCTGCAGTTGTCCGGAAATATCGATCTGGCGGGCGGTGCGGCGACTTCTTTCTTCTCGGCGGTTTTGGTGAGCGAGTTGGTTTGGTTTTCTGGTCTAGGGATCGGGGTCCATTACAGCCGGAATCTCTTCAATCGGAATATGCTCAAACTCATCACCCGCATATTCGGATTCGCGCTCTTGGGTTATTATCTTTTCATGGCGTCAAAGATCGTATGGAACTTGATCTACACCGGCGGAGCGACCGCGCTTCCGCAGTAAAGCCGGAGCTTTTAAACCCAGATTCCTTCGGCTCGCTTTGCTCTCTCAGGACAGGCTCTTCGCTTCGCTCAGGATGACGGAAAAGGTTCGCAAATAGATCGATCTTTATCGAAGTCTTTTCGTCAATCTTGTTCCCGACCAACTTCCAGATCCTCGATCTCCCCATGCCGCACCTTCGCCTTGAGCGTGATCGGTTTACAGCAATTCTCACAATCGGTGGTCCATTCCTGGAGTCCTGAAACGGTGTCGACGGGAGAGAAATTAGGATAACCGCAATAGGGGCACTCGAACTCGGCGGTTAACGGGTTCATCGATGGCGGGGCGTTCTCATGTTCGCGTCATCCAGGAGCATGTTGCTGTCCTTGGACTTCACGCGGGGTTCTCCGTCAAAAAACTTGTTAAAATTGATCTCGTCGATGTGGTCCATTTCCATGGCGTCGGTTTCCATCATCTTTCCGTCTTGCCAGGTATGTTCCGTGTGTTCCAGGGGAGTCCGGTTCTCGTTGGCCGCGACACTGCTTTCCGTGCGCGAGATAACATCGTAATCGTTGGTACTGACACTGAAGGTTTCCTCGTGGCTTGGATCGATCACGTTGATCCTGCCATGGATGTATTTGATGTCCAGCAGGGAGGACCTGTCCGGGTCATAACTCACGATGGCGTGCAGGTCGCGGAGCGAAGTCACGACGGTCCCTGTGTTGATCTCAAAAAAGCTTTGACGGGAATCGGCATAATTGGTGCGCAGCATGACAGTTCCTTTTTGAAGCAACAGACGTATCTGGCGGTCCGGTCCTTCGATGTAACATTCGTCAAGGGTGAGGACAGTATTCCCGTCGAGTCCGATGCGGTCGCCTCTGCGATCCTTCAGGATCACCCAGCCTTGATCGTAAACCGTGATCACGTCGCCCTTCTCAACGTAACTGCCGGTTTGAAGGGCGGTGGGTTTGGTCTTATCCGCGTGATGCACCATGATGGTCCCGTCCAATTTAACGACTTCCATTTCACTGTTGGCCACCCGGGCTGGTTTGTCGGCGGCAGGTGCGTTCGGTGAATAGGACTCGCTGGATGGACTGGAGGAGTCGGGTGATTGAGGCGCGGCCGGTGCGGCAGCAGGAGCGGGTTCAGAGGGGGCAGAGGCGGGAGTGTCCGGCGGCGGCTCGCCGGCGCCTCCGGCAAAATCCGATAAGGCCCGGCGCGGGGTTGAAAAGCTGAGGATGGCTAATGCCAGGGTCAATAGGATCTTGAAACGCATAAATACTCCTCGATATGGGGCGGCAAGAGGGGTTTATCCTAGCAGAAGCAAAGTTATTTCATAAATCAAATAAAGCTGTTTAAGGCCTTTTTGGGATTAGACCGGCTGCCTTGGCCCCGGGCTTCGCCCGGGGGATGGCCGTGTACCTGGCCGTGATATTCTCACGGCCAGGTGGCAGCTCGGCATGCGTACTCTGGGTTGATTCGATCGGATACTAAAATTGATCCGATGGTATAAAAGAATATATAGGTAGGGATGTCCCTTGGCTTGCTC
>CAYXYA010000026.1:0-2533 GCA_964469185.1 uncultured bacterium
ATGTCCGACATCGGGTTCATGGACCTGGCGAAGCTTCAAGGGGCTCTTTCAGGTGGGTCTTTGCCCCTGAAACTCACCCTCAACATCGAGGTCAAGAATCCCAACGCTTCCGCCGCGGGCATGAGCAAATTCCAGTGGCTTCTCTATATGGATGACAACCAGCTGACTTCCGGTCTCTTGGAAAAGCGGGTGGAGATCGGGCCGAATGGCGCTATTGGCAATGTTCCGTTGCTGGTCGCCTTAGACCTGCGCAAAGTACTTTCAGGGAAAACCTTGGATTCGATGTTCAACCTCGCCTCCAACATCGCGGGCGAGGGGACCAAACCGACCCGCCTGACGATCAAGATCAAACCCTCGATCTTGGTGGCCGGACAGGAATTGGAATATCCGGATTACGTGACGGTCAGCCATGAGTTCACGGCGGAGGAAAGCAAGGGAGTCCGGGATGGCGTTCTTAAAGGTGTCAATCTTCCCTGATCTTCAGTGGCTTTTCCGCGCGGCCCGGTGCGGAAAGAAAAAGACACAGCCTAAGATGAATGCCAATAACACCGCGGTCGCGGAATAACGGCTCAAGGCCAGCCCTCCGGATTCCAACGGTTTATCCAGGAAATCGCCCAGGACCGCGCCCAAGGGGCGGGTGAGGATGAACGCCGACCAGAAGAGGAAAACGCGGGAAACTTTGGTCCGAAAATAAAGCGCCGCCGCCACGCCCAACAGAAGAAGGAAGATGACCCCGCTACCCAAGTACCCAAGCCCCGCCGTATCCGCCGTCCAATCCCCCAAAGCGGTCCCCAAAGTCTGAGAGAACATGATGGTGACCCAATAGAACATCTCGGACTTCGCGTCACTGACCGAATCCACCGCGACAGTTCCCAAGGTTTTATACCAAATGAAGAGCGATCCCATGAGCAGACAAAAGAGCAAAGAGGAACCGCCGGCGTAACCGATACCGAGCGAACGGTCGGCGAAATCAGCCAAACAAGTGCCGACCGTCGTCGTCGCGATGATGGTGAACCAGTAAATGACAGGATGGAAACGGACCGCCTTGATCTGGATGACGACCGCCGCGAGGAAAATGACGGCGAAGATCACCGTGCCGGCGAGATAACCCAGGTTCATGGACATGGAGACCGCGTCGCCGCCGGTCTCGCCCAGGGTGGTAGCCGCTATCTTGATGATCCAAAAAAGGAGGACCACTTCCGGGACCTTACTCACCGCGGTTTTACGCGTCCTCTTTTTCACGCGGATCTACGTTGTAAAACACCGCCCACCCAGGCGCAGGGCAGGGAGATGGGGGCCACCACGATAGCGTACCAATGAGGTCCGATAGGCGGAACCTTGTTCCATGTCGCTACGGCCGCGAGGCCGCCTAGCGCCAACCCGATGAACCCGATCGTCAAAGCGTGTCTCATAGGCCGGTTTGGAGCGAGACACGCCGCGACATAACATCCCGCGATGTTGAAAACAACGCGGTAAGCCGTTGCGAACAAAAAAAGCCCATCCGACATCATCTGACCCCAGGGCGGATAGACGTTGAACAGGTGTAGGGCCTCATCCGTGCCGAGTGAAAGCGCGGCACCAACGAAAAATCCAGCGAAGACCGCCCCCACGCTCCGCCAAGGGAAAGACCCGTCTTCTTTCTTTATGGTCCTAGGATTCATGATCGGTCCCTATTTCTTGCCGGATTCCACGATGGTTTTGATCGCCGCCAAACCCTTCTCGAAATCGCCTCCGACCATCTTGTCCATATTCATGAACAGACAGCATACTTTCGAAATGAAAGGTTTCTGGCCGGTCATGGTCCAGATCACGAGGGTCTGCTTCCCCTCGTTCTTGAAAGTGAATATTGTTTGATTGGTCGACTTCATGGGCTTCAAGAAATCCAATTGGATCTCGACGAGCTCTGGGAACTTGCTTTCCGTCAAGGTCATCTTGCCCTGCCCCACTTTATTGTTGCCCTCCCACGAGTACATCGCGCCCACTCCCGCCGCCGGACCCTCGAAGGTCCGTTTCATGGCCGGGTCCATCTTTTCCCAGGGCGACCAAGCGGCCCACTTCTTGAAATCGTTCACCTGCGCGAACACCTTCGCCGCGGGCGCGGAAATGGCGATGGAACGCTCGATCTTGAAATTATCCGACTGGAACACCGTTCCCATGACGATGATAACGGCGATGATCCCGAGGATGGCCGCGAGAAAAGATAGAATTTTTTGAACATTTTTCACTTCTCCTTGAGTTTTTACTAGAACATCCCATCCTGGTTCGGCAAGTCAGTCGGCACCTGCTGTCCCATGTCCCACATCTCCACGATCTTGCTCTCGTGGAACCGGAACAAATGCACCACCGCGAATTCCATCTCGCCCGAACGCAGGACCGTGTGGGAGTGCACCGCCACCAAGTCATTATCCCCGAGCGTGTGTTTCACCGTAAACACTTTTAAGGGAAACCGGACCTGATTCTCCTTCATCGCCTTTTTCAACGCCGGAAAACCCGCCGGAAAATAAGCGTTATGGTGTTTCCCTTCCATATCGAC
>CAYXYA010000026.1:2543-4692 GCA_964469185.1 uncultured bacterium
ACCGCGGCGGCTTTGTTGGTTTTGTGAGTGACCATACTCATACCCTTGACTCCTCTATTTTCAATTTCACCTCCGACGCCGGAGCAAGGTATGCAGTGTCCAATCCCCCGCGCCCTTCGCGGCGATATAAAGGAAGATGAAACAGTACAGGACGGCAGGTTCACCGTGGTTTAGGATGGGCCAGAAACCGCCCGGTGCGTGGAACTGCCAATAGGCCACCGCCATCTCACCCGAGAGGATGAAAGCCGCGGGCCGGGTGAAAAGACCCAGCATGACCAAACCTCCGCCAAAGAACTCCAATATCCCGCCGATGCCCATCTGGGACATCAAGTCGAGTTTCATGCCGCCCGGCATCCCGCCGAACCAACCGAACAATTTCTGGCCGCCGTGCTGCATGAACATAAGGCCCACCACGACCCGAAGTAGGAAATAACTGATATGGATCGCTTTTACTTTTGTCATCGTCAGCCTCCTTTTAACGAACCGATATAGACAGCAAGGTTATCCATTGTCTGGTTCGTGCCTTGCTCCATCCCGCCCAGATAAGGTTCGGACCCAAGATTGGGGAGAAGCACCTTGGCCTCAAGTAAAACCTCGGTCATCTCCCCTTTTTCCGCAAGGGTCACGGTCTGTTGGATACGGAAAATAGGTTTTCCGGTCGCGTCCGGGACCTCCTGGGTCATAACCAGCTTACGGGGCGGCTCGACCTGCAGATATTTGGCGTAGCAATGGTGTTCCAGACCCTCCGGCGAGCGGAAGGTATAACGCCAGCTTCCACCAACTCTCAGGTCCACCTCGCAGGCCGGCATGGTGAACCCGCCCGGCGCCCACCAATGGACCAGATGCTCCGCTTTCGTAAAGGCCTCGAAAACCAAGGTTCGGGGCGCCTTCACGAGGCGGGTCAGCCTCAGATCGCGGGGATGGGCTTTCATTTCGAAATTACCGTGTTCCATATCGTTTTCCTTTTGTTCGCGTCTCTGTAGGGGCGTGATGAATTACGCCCTGGGCTCAATAAATTGAGCCCCTACAAGAGCATTTATTCCTTTGCCAAATAGTCTTCCAGCCTGTCGAAACTTCCCGTCCAGCCTCCGACCATCCCGGCCCTGGACTTGACGAACGTTTCCATCTCCTCAGGCGCGGCCTTCCCATAGACCTCCCAGGTGACGGTCAAGCGGGTCTGGTCCGGGCCCTCAGGGGTCAAGACGACGGTCGTCAACATCGTTTCCGGCCAGTTCGGCGCCATGGGATGGCGGGAAACATTCCCCTTCTCATCGCAGAACTGTTGGGTGTAAACGAGACGGTTGGGCTTGGTGATCTCCCGGTACTGCGTCTTCCCGTACATCATGGGACCGTTCGCGTTGGG
Source organism: uncultured bacterium (assembly GCA_964469185.1). Taxonomy (GTDB): domain Bacteria; phylum Oederibacteriota; class Muellerivitia; order Muellerivitales; family Muellerivitaceae; genus CAYXYA01. The sequence continues at coordinate 3,907 of CAYXYA010000026.1, forward strand.
CATGGCGTAAAAGACACCTCCCCCCGCCTTGATGTCACCCTCGATGATCTTCATCGCGGATCCTGTCGGACCCATCCATTCGGCGAAATGCTTCGGGTCGGTCCACATCTCGAATAGGAGCTCGATCGGCGCGGTGAAAGTGCGGTTGATGACGAATATCTCCTTTTTCGAGGTCTCCTTCTCCAAATACTCGGCCAAACGGTCCCAGGTGGAGTCTCCGCCGGCTTTTTTGATGAACTTCCGCGTGTCCGCCGCGGCTTCCGGAGTATCAAGGGCCATGGTCATGTCCATGTGGGTCTTCCCACCAACTTCCTTAAAGAGGACAGTGACCCGGAACATGGGTTTGCGTTCGTCATTGCCGCCGTGGTCATAAACGAGTTTGGAATATTTCTCGACCTCTAGATACTGTTGCTTATTGACGTAGTCGACACCGCCGGGCCCGTGCATGGTGTAGTGCCACATGCCGCCTGGCTTCAGGTCCTTACTGTAGGTCGTGATGGTGAACCCGCGAGGGCCCCACCATTGCCCCACCTGCTTCTCATCGGTCCAGGCCTCCCAGACGGTTTTCACGGGGGCGTCAAACACCCGATAGAGCTTGATCTCATTGGATTTATTTGCGGTCGCGGCCATGTTTCGGCTCCTTTTTTTGTTTTTGAAGTTCCTTCAAGTATTCGTCCAACCGGTCCAGACGTTCTTCCCAAAGCTTGTGATACTTCTCCATCCAATCCACGGCCTCTTCCAGGGGTTTGGCCTCCAGACGGCAATGGCGCCACTGGGCCTCTTTGC
>CAYXYA010000026.1:4702-13056 GCA_964469185.1 uncultured bacterium
TCAATGAGACCGCTTCGTTCCAGCACCTTGAGATGCTTGGAGATGGCCGGAAGGCTCATGTCAAAGGGCTTCGCCAACTCCTGCACCGAAGCTTCTCCCGTGGATAGACGCGCCAAGATGGAGCGCCGGGTCGGGTCGGCCAGAGCTGCGAAAGTACTGCTTAAACGGTCATGAGCTAATGCTTGCGCAGCCATTCGTATTTAACCTCTTGGTTAAATACTGTTCAAAGAAATAAAATTGTCAACGGGTTTTACAAAAGACTTACACAAGACTGGAAAGCTTAATTAGGCGGTTCGGCGGGGCCAACCGCGAGACTTGGAAATAGCGTGGTAAAATCATCCATCAGTTGGTCAAGGAGTTCCCATGAGACCCATCCGAGTGATCCTTTCAGTTATCTTCATCCTCATCGTCTCATTAATAGTGATCGGCTGCTTCCTCCCTTCAAAATGGAAGGTGGAGCGTTCCATCGTCATCGACAAACCTTCCAAGATGATCTATCCCTTCGTTGCGGATTTCAGGAAAGGTTGGCCGCAATGGTGCGCCTTTGATATGGAAGACCCGGCCATTCGATACACCTATTCCGGTCCCGCACAGGGCGAGGGCGCGGCTCGTTCCTGGATCTCAAAAAAAATGGGCAATGGCTCCCAAAAAATTTTCGCCGCGGATAAAACTTCCGGCGTCATTTTCGAGTTAAGAATGGCGGGAAACAACTTCGTCCTCAAAGGCCGGATCGCCTTTGTACCAGCCGGTAAGTTCACGCGGGTGACCTGGACGGATTCGGGCGACGTGGGGAGGAACCTCTTCTTGCGTTATATGGTGACCCTGATGGACAGGATGATGGGCCCGGCCTTCGAGCGAAGTCTAGCGAACCTCAAGGCAAGATCGGAAGCGCCCACAAGGATGAGACATTAAGCGTTTTTCGGCCTTCCGCGCGTCTATTTCGCCTATTTCAGGCGCAAACCAGCAATAAGACGCGTTAAGGAGTATGATTACACTCCAAACAAATCAAGAAGAGATAGGGAAAGGAAGTTTTAGACCATGGACATCAGCATGAAGGATTTAGGAAAGATCGTTGAACTGCCCGCCAGAAAAGAATGGGGCTCGGGGATCATCTGCAAGATGGATCTTCGCTGCGCATTCATCATTTTTGACGCGGAAGAAGGACCGGCTAAGAGGTTCTTTCTCGACAACAACCCTTTGAAGCTCGCCGCCAATCAGGATGAGCCAGGCCTCGTGAAACGCGGCCGCATGAAGAACCGGAAGATCAAGATCAAGACCCCGAAGGTCATCAGCCCCGAGGGCGTCGTTCTCGAGATCGTGAAACCGAAAACCGTGAAACTCAAGGTAGTCAAAGCCAAGACCGCCAAACTCAAAGTGGTCAAGGCTCCGGCTCTCTAACCAAGCTTGGACAAACTATTTAGCAGCAACAGGAGGCGCGGTGTTCTTTGAATGCCGCGTCTTTTTTCTTTCAAAACGCTTCACCATGAAATCCGTTTTAGCTTTTTTAGGCCCTTTTTTCTTCGCCATGTTCATCCCCTGTGTTCATTGAATAACTTCGAGTCATCTTAGGCTTCCCCCGCCGCAATAGATACCCTTCGAGAAAATATACCCGTCTATCTACATTCTATCGGTTGATAAGAACGACCTTGGCGACCTTCCGTTCATAGACCCCGATCATGTAAATGATATAAACTCCCGTCGCGCACTTGTGGCCATGCTTGTTCGTACCATCCCAGGAATAGACGTCGATCAAGGGCGAGGATATCTCCGTCTCAACCAGAGTTTTAATATGCTCTCCCGCCGAATTATAGATCTTGATCGAAAAATTACCGGGATAGTATTGGACAGAAACGGCGATAGATACGGGAGAACTAGGTGAGAAAATATTTGCGGAGACCTTAAAATAACCGCTACCTACCGTTGGGGTCGGTGTGGGTGTACAGGTATTCCCGGGATAGCCGCAGGGCGTCAGGGTTGAAGTCGGGGTAACCGTTTCCGTCATGGTCGGAGTACTGGTCGGCGTGCCGATCGAAGTGGTCGTGGGGGTATTCGTGGCCGTAGAAGTTGGTGTTCGTGTCGCCGTAGAAGTGCTCGTGTTCGTCGCCGTGGCGGTAGGAGTCGTCCCTCCAGTACAATAAACGAAAATATCCTTGCTCGAGTTCGTGTCCCCTAAAACTAAGTTATCGGAATAGGATTCATAAACAACGCAGCTCCCGTCATAAGAAAGGCTCGATATCTCGTTCGTGCTATTACCCTGAACTCCCGAGGAATTGACACTGATCATCTGGTTGGTCAAGGCGATCCTGTCGTAGAGGAAAACATCCCAATTGAAGTTGATATCGCCGGCGACAAGGTTGTTGGCGACCGAGGAGTAACTGATGAACCGGCCATCCCCGCTGATGGCTGAAAAATAGCTGAGATTGTTCCCCTGGGTCCCCGAAGTGCTGATGCTGACCCTTTGAATGATCTTCGCGACACGGTCATATACAAAAACATCGCTCAACCCGTTGGTATCCCCGGCCACAAAATTACTGGCGTCCGAGTTAAAAGCCACGTAGCGCCCGTCGGCGCTGAGCTTGGGGGTCGCGCTTATCGAATTTCCCTGGACCCCCGCATTATTCACGCTGTCCCGCTCAACGATGTTAGCCAGCAGATCATAAGTGAAGATATCGCCCGCCCCGTTGGTATCGCCCGCAACCAAATTGCTGGCGTAAGACCAATAAGCCACATACCGCCCATCTGAGCTAATATTGGGCTCAATGCTGAAATCATTCCCCTGGATTCCCACGTTATCGACGCTTACACGCCGTATCGTGCTGGTCGTCCTGTCATAAACGAAAATATCCTCAAAACCATTGGTATCACCCGGCACCAAATTCGTGGAATTGGACGCAAAAGCCACATAACGCCCGTCGCCGCTGATGCTTGGATAATAACTTTCTAGATTTCCCTGTATCCCCGCATTGTCCACGCTGACACGCTGGATGGTGCTAGCGGTCCGGTCGTAAACAAAAATATCCCCCACCCCGTTGGTATCTCCCGGAACAAGATTGCTGGCCTGCGACCAGAAAGCGACGTAACGCCCATCACTGCTGATCGCGGGGTTGGAGCCGGATGAAACACCCTCGAACCCGCTGTTACCGTTGCCTTGAATTCCACCGCTGGACAAGCTCACCATTTGGATCGTGCTGGTCGTGCGGTCGTAGACAAAGACATCCCGAAATCCGTTGATGTCCCCGGGAACCAAATTGGACGCAGTGGAAGAAAAAGCCACGAAACGGCCATCGGGAGTGATCGCCGACCGGTTGCTCGAAGTGATCCCCTGCACGCCGCTATTATCGACACTAATGCGCTGGACGGCCGCCACCGAAGCATCGGTGAAAAACCATAGCGCGACCGCGCCCCAAAAAGCTTTCATGCTTTTGTTCAAGGTCATTCAAATTTCTCGATCCTAAAAAAGTCCTAAACCTTCCGATCTTTTTATGAGGTCGCTCATTTTTAAAAATCGCAATTAATTTTACCTCCTTCTCTTGAAGTCTTCTGATCAATTTGGCCCCCAAATGCCTTATTTATAGGGATTAAAATATTTTTTAACGTCGGCCCGTCGGCATCAACATCTGGAAGGGTGTGCCCACACAGCGCAATGGCAGGCGGGTCAGGACCTGCTCCTTTGCTTTACTCCCCTCCGCTTTTCGTATCATTATTCTTGAGAGTTTGATCAATCCGAGGAGGAGTCATGGGTAAGTTGATCGCTGTCAACACCTGAAGAATGACCCGTAATCTTTTAAGAAAGGTCTTACCGAAGGACCAACAGTTTACTGATCCACATCCCGCCGTTGGCCGGCGTGCTGACCTTGATGTAATAAAGCCCGTTCGATAGGGTGATCCCGCTTTTATCGAGCAGGGTCAAAAGCACATCGGTGTTCCCCTTGACCTGAGCGAAGGTGACCTGTTTCACCAACCTGAATCCGACCGTATATATCTGGATCGTCACGTCCTCCGTTCCCGGATAATCAGGGATTTGAACATAAACGGTGTCACCCGTGGCGGGATTGGGGTAGCTCACCGCGCCGGTCGCGCCCTCGCTACAATGCCCCGGTCCGATGACGCCGGTATTGTATTCATCCAATAGGTCCGTCAGGCCCGAGGCCAGCGACACTTGGCTGTCGGGAATGATCGAACAATTCCCCGTCAAAAGGGCCTCGGCTTGAGCCATGGCGGATTTGATCGAGTCCGGAGCCGAAGAGCCCTGCGCCCCGTTCAACTTCGCCGCGATCCATTGATGGGCCAGGTTATACCAATGATCTCCCTTGGGTTGAGCTTGCAGGATGCTGTACCAGGTCATTCCACACAACAACGTATCCTCGCTCACCGGCCAGGATTGGGCTTGGCCGCCGCTGGCGTACCGGCTGTGGTTCTTCCAGTAACCCTGGGTGAAGGTACAGTGATCGGGGGTCGGTGTCTCCGTAGGCGTATCCGTGATGGTCGGCGTGTTCGTCGGGGTACGGGTATTGGTCGGGGTGCGGGTGGCTGTGTTCGTCGCGGTATTGGTCGCGGTGCGCGTCGGGGTGTAAGTGATCGTGGACGTCTTGGTCGGCGTGTTCGTCGCGGTCGGCGTGGGGGTCATCGTCGCGGTATCGGTGGGAGTCGGCGTAACCGTGTTCGTGGCCGTATTCGTGGGTGTATTCGTCGGCGTATAGGGCACGCAAACCTTGCGGGGCAGGCCCAACCCCAATATCGCAGCGTCATCGACAAAGACGCTCGCGCTCGGGTTGATCGTCACTCCGTCGACGACATTCGGTAATGGATAATAAGCGAGCGTCACGCCGCTGGAAGGATCGACCTTCACCACGCCATTCACGTTCGGGCCGCCTCCACCGGGCGGCAATTGCGCGGCCCAAAGGAAACCATCCAGGTCGATGACGATTCCATCCACGTCCCCGATCTGGGGATTCTGGGCCAGCATGGTGTAGGTCCCGTCCATAGCTACTTTATAGATATGCCCCGTGTTCCTGGTCCCGACGTAAAAGTGGCTCTGACCATCGAACACGATACCGTGAGGAAGATACGGCCAAAAACTCGCGAACACGACGCCCTGAGGGTTGGTGGGATTCGCCGCCAGTTCCGCCGCCGTGTATTTCACGACGTCGTTCGCGTAAGCGTTGGTCATGTACATATTCCCGTCATGGTCGAAGGCGGTACAGATGGGCCAGACGACAGAAGCGCCTATCGGCGAAAGCGTGGAGGCGGCCCTTGTCGAACCCGGCGGCACATAGCCGGTCACTTTCTGTAAATGGCTGGTGTATTCAATGGGAATAAAAAGACTGCCGTCCAAAGGATTGAAAGAAGGTATCTTCGGCGCGTTATACAATCCGCTCGTATAACTGGTCGGGTTCAGATTACCCATTCCATCCACACGGATGATGGATCGGCTGCCCTCGTCGGCGACCAGGAATTGGCAGGCGTTATAAGGATCCACCACGATGCCGTCCAAGTCGGTTTTGCCGTAAGGCGTCAGGTTCGTGAAAATATAATATTGCCCCACGGACGGTCCTGAGACGTGGACTCCCATGATGTAGCCGGTCCCGTGGATGGTCAAAAGGATATCGCCCGCTACCGCGCCAGACGTGTAAGGTCCGCTGCAATCGGCCTGTGCCCAATAGCATTCGGTTTGGGCTTGGAGGGAATGAACGGATAGTAAAAGGGCCGCGGTCATCAGTAGAAAAAACCGATGAAAGTTTTTCATGTGAGCTGAGTCTCTTTCCGTGGACTAAAATCGATTTTAGTTTATCACTTTAAATGAAAAAGTGGCCGGTTCCGTCAAAAGTGTGTTTATTTTTGGAAGAAATTGCCCCCAATTACGAGGGTTAAACCATGACCTAAAAGTCGTCCCTAATCCGCGAGGACCCGACCCTTGGTTTCCGGGAAAACCCAAACCCAGGCACCCGCCAAAAGCGCGAACAAGGCGGCCAGGGAAATGCCGGCCCCCAAACCGTAATAGCCGCCGATCCAGGTGATCATCACCGGCGTGAAAAATTGGACTCCCCGCGCGAGATTGAAAGCCGTTCCCATCGCGGTGTTGCGAATGACCGTGGGAAACAACTCCGCGAACAAGGGCCCGATCCCCCCGAAAGTGCCCGTGCCGAACCCCGCGAGGAACATGAAAAAAAGGATGGCCGCGGGCGTTCCCACGACCGCGTTCCAAAAAAGCGTCACCATCAAAAGTCCAGACGCCCAGAAGACGGAATAGATGGAAAAGACCGGCCTCCGGCCGAAACGGTCGGCGAAATATCCAAACGAGAAATATCCCAAGAACCCGCCCAATTGCGTCACCAACATCCACTCGGCGGACTTGGCGAGTGAGAATTGTCTTTCCTGGTTCAGGTAGCCCGGAAGCCAGGAGTAGGTGAACCAATAGGCCGACATCTCAAAGAGCGCGAGGACCAGACAATAGAAGAAGAATTTTCGATGGGCCTGGGACAGCAAAAGCGAGAACCGGTCCCGGGCCGACCGTGCTCCGGGAGACTTTTCCGCTTTTTGTTTTTCCCAGACGTCGGACTCGGGCATTCCCTTGCGGATGAGTATCACCAACAACGCGGGCAGGACCGAAACGATGAAGCAAGCGCGCCATCCCCATGTGGGAGCGGCGAACCCTCCGACGATCGAGGCCAAAGCGATTCCCAGCGGCGCGCCGGTCTGCATGAAAGCCCCATACCTGCCCCGAACGGAAGGCGGAAAAGATTCTCCCACGAAGGTTTGACCCGTCGCCCATTCTCCGCCGACTCCCAACCCCGTCAAGATACGGAAGACCATCAGGCTCCAAAAGTTACCCGCGAAGCCGCACAAGAGCGTCCCAAAACTGTAGGTCAGGATGGTCCATTGAAGCGCCTTCTTCCGGCCGAAATGGTCCGAAAGAAATCCGAACAAAACACCTCCCAACGCGGTCGCGGCGAGCGAAGCGCCTAGGATATAGGAAAGCATTTCTTTGGGAAGTTGGAGTTCCTCGCTGATGGGCACCAGAAGAAAAGAAAAAAGGATGAGGTCGTAAAAGTCGAAGATCCATCCCACCCAGCTCAAGAGCAGGATGCGGTAATGGACCCTGGTTATTTTTTCAGATTGATGGAGTAACATTCGATTTCCAGGATCCTGCAAGGCCGAATAAAAAGGTTATCAGGATATTTCGCACGCGGATAAATTAACATGAAAAGCCCGAAAGCTTGGTCATTATCTCCGGGTGTTTGACGGCGTCACCGTCGCCGTCGGAGTCGGAGTCGGGGTGACGATGAGATCGCTGGAGGCGAAAGAGAAGGAGTGGTCACTAGCCTTATGGGTGAAAAGGAATATCAAGAAATTGATCGCGACCAATATCAGCGCGTAGATCAAGGGTCTATGTTTCGTCATCACAACCTCCCTTCTCAGCGAACCTTTAATATGCAACTTCCGTACCCACCCCTTATCCGACAAATATTGGGTTTTATTGACCTTCCATAAAAGTCCGAAAGACACTTTTGTCAGAAGGAAGCGCTTTCGTAACTAAACCCCTGTTCCAAATCTAACAATAGGATGTTGGACGTGGATTAAAAGGACTCGATGGAGTTTAGAATGGGTGGGGTTGGATCCACAAAGGAGGCTTGAGATGTCCGAGAACTCCAACATCTACCTATCCATCGTGAGCGACGACTTCGGCATGTGCAAGGCCGTGAACGACGGCACCGTGCAGGGTTTCACCGAGGGCCTCCTGACCGACACCAACCTCATGGCACCCTGTCCGGCCTTTGCCGAAGCGGCCCAGTGGGCGAAAGACCATAAGATCCGCGTCGGCATCCATGTCACCTTCACCGCCTCTTGGGACTATTTCCGCTACAAACCTCTCACCCCTTTGAAGTCGATGGTCCAACCCGACGACACCTTTCGCATGACCGTAGACAAGGCTTGGGAAAAACCGGATATGAAGGAAGCCGAGGCGGAGTTCGAGGCGCAGTGGAGGGCCATTGAAGCCTACGGATTGACCATCACCTACATTTGCGAGCACATGGGTTCGGATAAGAAAACCGGCCGGATGGCCGCGCTCTTCGATCGGAAGGTTCGGGAGAAGAAGACGCCCTATCTTCCCTACTCTATCGACATGGATAAATTCAAACTTCCCCATTACGATTTCGATTCCATCTTTTCCACCAGCGGTCAATCCATGGACTTGAACGAGACGAGGGAAATATTGAAGAGCTGGCTACACTCCCTGAAACCGGGACATCACTTGTGGACCTGTCACGCGGCGGTCGACGATCCCGCGATGGACAAGATGTGCGAGCCGGACAATCCTTCCTTCCATTGGGCGCGGACTTACCGCAAGATCG
>CAYXYA010000027.1:0-12993 GCA_964469185.1 uncultured bacterium
AATTCCCGCTTGCGCCGCCGCGCCGTCCAATACGGTAACCGTGATGGTTGTAATGATGGGAGTGGCCGTCGGAGTGGCGGGATTATATAGATCCGCGCCCACCGGATTGCCTTTTACGCAGGCCCAATGGCCGATCACCAAAAGTAAAAAAAACAATATAACCCATAAATAATTTCTCATGTCTGCTCCCATGAAAGTTAAAACCGTTCGACTTGAAAATTAGTTTTTAAAATTCGCTGGAAAAAGTAACACTCACGGTAAGTCGTGTCAAAATATTTGTTTCTTAACAAATAAAAAACCTAACTTGAATCGTTTTACGCCAACATCTTTTTTATTTGTTAGAATCATTGGGATGTGGAAATTGAAACCTTTCATTGATTAGGATCAAAAAATAAATTTGCCAGAGTTTTTAGCGAAAAACATCATTGGCGTATATTAGTTTGATTTTCCAAGTTTTTTAGTTTATGACTCATGAACCAATACCGCTTCGGGAGTGCTTTTGAAAAAGTTGAACGATGCTTTTAAAAAAAACAACTCTTCGCTTTTACCTCGAGCACTAAGAACCTTTTGCTGGTTTGCGATAGGCTTCAGCATTTTGATGGGTATCGCGTCTTCCGCGAAAAGTGGTAACATCGCTTCTCAATCAAATCCAACGGCTTCCCTCACACAGACCGCTCCCACCCCATATCACTTTCAAGCTGAAACGGTCTGGGCCAAACTATCCATCGGTATCTATGACTTTCACGGACATTTCCGCTTGGAATGCCAAAGCGACAACCCTATTGAAGGCTGGGTGTTGTCCGACAAAAAAAACAACAAAACAATCTCCAGCAATGACAATGGTCCTGGAACCAGTTTCGAGCTGGAGATCTCCCAGCCCTTTGACGCCTGTGAATTGACCGTGTTTGTGCACGGCGACAACCAACAAATTCCAATGCTCGTCGCCCTTGCCCCCGCTGGAGAATCTATTTGGATCACTCCCACGCCTACCCTTTATGAGCCTTTTCAAACCGACCCTAACCGTCCCTATAACACGCTCGTGAAAAGCCTTTACGAACAAGCGGGGCAAACCTACGGCCGGGGCGATGTTAAAAGTGCCGTTGAACTTTTAGAGAAAGCGGAAAAGATAGACCCAGCCGAACCCCAGGTCCAAGCTTTGATGAATAAAATATTTCCGCGCTCAGCGGAAAAACCAACCAAGAAATTAGCCGATTCCATTGACGCTTTGTTGATCCAAGCGCAAAAAACCGAAGAGGGGAAAAAGAGGACTGAGGCGAGAAAGTGGTATCTCGCGGTGTTGAAACTCGACCCCAAAAACAGGCCCGCCCGGGAAGGCATCGAGCGGTTACGGACCGACGCGCTGGAGCAATCCGCCAAAAAGTTTGAAAATAGTTTGAACGCAGGCGATGTTGAAGCAGCCAAAATGATCCTATCAAAGATCATCGAAGCGTTCCCAAAGGACGCGCGCATCCCCAATTGGCGGGAACGGATCGCCCGATCACGAACCGATCGCAAAGACACAACAGCTAAAGCCGACGCGGCATACAACATGGGTTTAGAGAGCTACCGGAGGGATGATTTCATTTCCGCTAAAAAGTTTTGGGAAGAAGCGCTTCAAGACGACCCGCAATACCTTCAAGCCCAGCAAAACCTCGACCGGCTTCATCGGGAACATCCAGAGCTTTAACAGCGGATGAAGCCACTGAAACGTCGGAGGCTATTCGAGCGCCCTGGCCAATTCCGCGAGCTTTTCCAAACTCAACTGTTCACCCCGTATCTGGGGATCAATTTTGACCTTATCTAAAGCCGCCTCCATCTGTTCGGGCGGTTTGCCCAAAGACTTCAGTGAATTCGAAAGCATCTTGCGGCGGCTTTGAAATATGGCCCTGACGATCGCGAAGAGACGTTTTTCCGCGGTGCCCGACAAAAGAAACTCAGGTCTTATTGCCAGCTCAATGAAAGCCGAATCCACCTTCGGCGCCGGCCGAAAACATCTTGCTGGTACATCCACTAGCTTGCGGACCTCGCTGTAATACTGGGCGCATAGTGTCAAAGCTCCATAAGCTTTGGTGCCGGGCCGGGCGATCATTCTTTCCGCGACCTCTTTTTGGATCATCAGGTAGATCCTGCGAACGATCGGATGATACTGGGTTAAAAGCCGGGTAATGAGCGGTGTGGTCAGGTAATAGGGAATATTTCCCGCCAGCGTAATACGCCCGGGCGCAGGAGGAGCGAGAGGCGTTAGATCCAGTTTCATGATGTCCGCTTTGATCAAAGCCATCCCCGGGGTTTGCCCAAATTTTCGTTCCAACATAGCGAACAACTTATGATCTGGTTCCACCACCGTGAGAAGTCTTTCTTTGTGAAGAAGCCTTTCGGTCAAGGCGCCATAACCTCCACCCACTTCCAGCAAGATGTCACCCGCCGGGCATTCAATAGACTTCTCGATTTGATCCAGTATTTTTGAGTCGGTTAAAAAATTCTGCCCCGCGGATTTTCGGGGACGGTAGGAGAATTCTTCAAAGAGAGCGGAGATGGATTCCATTACCACTATTATGACAAAGCGGAGCTCCGCGCAAAATAAAAAAGCCCCCTGAGTCTCCCCAGAAGGCTTTCGCGTTAGCTCGCCATCCGATCGTCAGGGATAGAAGTAAACGTCATCGATCGCGAAGGTTACGGTCGTGCTGGGCGGCCCCACAAAATCCCAACCCACCCCGGACATGTTATCCCACTGAACCGCGCCAAAAGCGCCGGTATCCTGAATAAGGACCCAACCGCCATTTCCATTGACCGTCATGACTAAATTGCTCCAGGCTCCGACCGTGGGTACAAAATTGATACCCGATAACTTGATCTCCTCCTGGGTCGAGCCATACGAACCACTATTCAGCTCCATGTTTGCGATCGTAACCGGGCCATTGGCGTAAAACCAGGTGCTGACCGCGCTGGGAGCTGGCGAAACGGGCATGGAAGTCAGGAATCCCCAACCCGACCAACACTCCGGGAAGAAATTCGCGACGCTGCTGGAGCCGTCAAACGTGACGGTCACGGCCAAACTATTTGTTCCAGTATGCGCCCCCATGGTGTTCGTGACGGCGCAGGATCCAGACGTCGTCCCGCCAAACCAGGGAGGCCCCAATAGCCAACCCACGCTAGCCGTTTGCATACAACCGCTATAGGCGTTACCGGCGCCGATCACCAAGGGACATCCATCGTAAGTCCCGTTTTCCCCGCCATCATCCCAATTATCGTAGTCCACCGCGCCAACAGGTGTATCAGTCGCGGTCGCCGTAGGTGTTCCGGTCGCGGTACCGGTCGCCGTATAGGTAGGTGTGTTCGTCGGTGTACCGGTGAAGGTCGAGGTGGCCGTATTCGTCGGCGTTCCGGTCATTGTGGAGGTCTCTGTGATCGTAGCCGTATTCGTTGGCGTACTCGTGGGACCACTCGAGGTGCTTGTGGCAGTGTTGGTAGCCGTATTGGTTCGAGTGCTGGTAGCCGTCGGGGTGCTTGTGGGCGCGGAAACCGTCGGTGTCGAAGTATTCGCCGAGGCCGTAACAGGCAGCGATATATTGCGGGTACAGCTAATCACAACTCCCATCATCAAGATCATCGAAAATCCAACGATGGATATTTTAAATTTCATCCTTTTCATCTCCAGCCTCCCGGGGATTTGTCGGACAAACCTTAACACTTGAAACCGCTTTCAAATATCAATTTACCGCTTAATCCGCAAAAGACTTTTGACCCCCAATCATGAACGAAAAATAAAAAAGCCCTTCGGAATTTTCCGAAGGGCTTTGTAACAATCGTTTAACTATCTACAAACATCACAGAGATTTGTAAATCTTGGTCAACTCCTGATCCAACTGTTTTACCTGATCGGGCGTCAATGACTTGTACGGCTGGGCCGCCGAAATCAGCGAAGTCACCTGAGCTCTTAATTGAACCGCCTGACCTTTCGACAACTTCCCGGTCTTCACATCCTTGCCGATTTTTTGCATGATCGCGGCAACACGCTTGCCGAAATGATAGCTCGGATTTTTATCGTTCTTTGAATTGCCGGCAAAAACCAAATTCGTCGTTCCAACAACCAACAAGAGAATCATCAGTAAAGATTTCATCATTTTCCCCCTTAGTATCATTGCGGATAGAAGTAATAATCGTCCAAAGCAACGGTCGCCGTCGAACTCGCCGCGCCTCCAATATCCGTCAGGACAGCTACAACGTTTGTCCAATCCATGGGATTGATCGGATTGAAGCAATCGTCTTGCCGCATATCATCGACCCAGGAAGGATTACCATTAATGTCAACCGTCAGGTTGCTCCAAGTGCCGACTGTGGGGATAAAATTCACCCCAGCGAAAGTTGAAGTATCTTCCGTATAGGTCAAATCGCAAGCCGCAGGCCCATTACCGTACGCACCGGTGACGATGATCAAATTGGTGATCGTTACGGGAGCCGTCACGTAAACCCAGAAGCTCAACTGATTTGGAGGCACATTTGTGAACGAACCCGAGCTATCCACCCCGACACCCCATGTCCACCAAGGAGCCGGACCAAATTCGAATACGTCACCCGGTGTGGCGTCAAACGTCATGTTCGTCACCAAGCTGTCGTCATTAGCGCCTCCACAGGTGTTGGGTTTGTGGTTATAGGTGTTCGTAACGGACATGGTCATGCTGTTGGTTCCAGCCGTATAATAAGCGTTAACGAGCCATTGCCAACCCGCACCCAGGTCATCCGACCACATTGTATTGCCCGCTCCATCACCCCATGAGGTCCCCACGCTTCCCGCATAGGAGAAAAAGGCCCCGGCCCAGCCGCAATCAGCGCCAGAGTCCGAGAACTCTTCATAGCACACTGCGTTACCCGGAGTATCGGTCGGAGTGTTCGTGGGAGGCGCAAGCGTTGGGGTCGGCGTGTTGGTCGCTGTATTCGTGCGAGTATTGGTCGTGGTACTTGTAGCGGTGTTCGTACTCGTATTCAGCGGCGTGGCAGTATAGGTCGAGGTTGCCGTATTGGTGGCGGTGTTGGTGGGTGTAGGAGTATAGGTAAAGGTACAAGTATCGGGACCGGAATAACAAGCAGTATTAGTCGCGGTATTCGTTGCTGAGTTGGTCGGCGTTTGAGTAGCTGTGCCTGTCGCTGTATTAGTGGGAGTAGTAGCCGATGTGTTTGTTGCCGTATTACCCGGTGTGTTAGTAGAAGTACTGGTAGGAGTATTGGTCGGCGTATTGGTTGCCGTACCGATTACGGTTTGAGTTGGCGTATTCACTACGGCCGTGACAGGAACGGACAAGCTACGGGTACAACTGACCGCGACTCCCAAAAGGATGGTCATCGCTAACAAGCTGACAATTTGCCATTGTTTGATAAATTTCACGCCCGGCCTCCGCTCAAAAGTTAGATCAGCCTTAACATTGAAATCAGTTGAAGATCCTCAAACCCGCCCCCAGGATGAATTTGAAGACTTTGGTAAGGATTAAGATGTGCAGGAATTATACCAAAAAGTCCTAGAGGGTCTAGGCCGTTTCCCTGAATATCGTAAAACCCTTTACTGGACTAGCTTTTCAGCCAATTGAATGGCCGAAACCATGCTTTGGGCCTTGGCCCGATTTTTGCCCGCGATGTCAAAAGCAGTGCCATGGTCCGGCGAAGTTCTGACAAAAGGCAGGCCAATTGTCACATTTACGCCTTTGTCAAAAGCCAGCAATTTAAAGGGAATCAGCCCCTGATCATGGTTCATACAAAGGATCGCGTCATAGCGGCCCTGCGACGCCCAATAGTAGAGGGTATCCGGAGGATGAGGCCCTGTCACTTTCCAGCCTTTTTTCCGAGCCCAGGAAATAACCGGTTTGAGTGTCGTAATTTCTTCCCGCCCGAAAGCCCCGTTTTCACCCGCATGCGGATTCACTCCCGCTACCGCGATACTCGGATTTTTTATCCCAAACCATTTTTGAAGCGCCAGTCGGGTCAATATTAATTTCTCACGGACCAAAGCAGGCTTCACTTGTAAAACGGAATCCTTCAAAGCGACGTGGATGGATTGAAGCGTGATCCGAAAAGGCCCGCCGACCATCATCATCGCGAAAGATTTGGTCTTCGATAGGTGCGCCAAGAGTTCCGTGTGTCCCGGAAAAACGCATCCCGCTTTGTGGATCGCTTCCTTGCTGATGGGAGCGGTGACGATGGCCTTCACTTGATGGTTCAAGGCGAGTTTCGCGGCCTCATAGATATAGTCCACCGCGGTGGCGCCACTCGCGGCGGAAATTCTCCCCATCTCCACTCGTTCCGCTCCGCCCAGGTCCAGGACGCCCACTTGCCCGCGAAGACGGACAGCGTCTTCGGGATCTCGAATTTGAGTTAAAGAAATTTTGATCTTGAAAATTTTCGCGAGCTGACGCAGATAATCAAAGTCCCCGACGATCACATAGCGGGAAAGTTTTTTGGCGGGAAAGGTCGCTAAAGCTTTCAGTGTCACTTCCCCGCCAATGCCCGCCGGATCACCCATCGTGATGGCGATCAAAGGTCTCGAGGAAAGCTTCGACATAGTTAGAGGACTTTTGCGGCTAAAGCGGCCAGGGGAGAGCGCTCGCTCTTGGACAGCGTGATGTGTCCAAAGAGCTCGTTGCCTTTGAAACGCTCCGCCAAATAGACAATGCCATTGGAAGAAGCGTCCAGATAGGGATTGTCGATCTGGTAAGGGTCACCCGTGAGGATGATCTTGGTCCCCACTCCCGCGCGGGAGACGATGGTCTTTATCTCATGGGGCGTCAGGTTCTGTGCCTCGTCCACGATCATGTACTGTTTGGGAATGGAACGGCCGTGGATATAGGTGAGCGCTTCCATTTCAAGCTTATGGGAATCGAGCAGGTATTGGACTTTATCGTCCACATCCTCGGTGTCGTTCTGCAAATGGCCCTTGTCGAGAATGAATTCCAGATTGTCGAAAATGGGCTGCATCCAGTTCATCAACTTCTCATCCTTGGTGCCGGGCAGATAACCGATATCCTTACCCAACGGCACGATCGGCCGCGAAACCAGGACCCGGCGGTACTTTTTCTCGTCGAGCGTCTTCAAGAGACCCGCCGCCAAAGCCAAAAGGGTCTTCCCGGTACCTGCTGAGCCTACCAACGTGACCATCGAAATGCGGTCGTTCAAAAGAAGATTCAGGGCGAAGTGTTGTTCGCGGTTGAGCGCCTTGATGCCCCAGGCTTCCGGGTCTTTGAACCAAAGGGGCTGGGCTTGTTTAGCGGTTTCCTTGTAAACCCCGAGAGCCGTTTTCCCCTCATGAACATCGCTTTTCAAGAACAGGAACTGGTTATCGTAAAGTTTCTGAGCAGAATATTGATCCAGAGAAAGCTTGCCGGTCTTGTAAAACTCATCGATAGCGGCGTCATTCACCACCACCGTCGCCCAACCGGGGTAAAACTCGTCGATGTTCACCTTGTTGGTCTCGTAATCCTCCGAAACCACGCCCAGCGCGTCCGCCTTGATGCGGACGTTGATATCTTTGGTGATGAACTTAACGTTCTCGCC
Source organism: uncultured bacterium (assembly GCA_964469185.1). Lineage (GTDB taxonomy): Bacteria > Oederibacteriota > Muellerivitia > Muellerivitales > Muellerivitaceae > CAYXYA01. Next base: position 7,540 of record CAYXYA010000027.1, read on the forward strand.
CTTTTGCTTCAACGCCAGGGCGATGCCAATGATGTTATTGTCGATTTTCATATGAGAAAGAGCCGCGGGCAAATGGCCGTTCGGGGTGCTGATATCCACCCTCAAGGTTCCGCCGTTCGGGAGCGGTACGCCTTCCTGCAGATTTCCCGTTTTGCGTAACGCGTCCAGCAATCGGGCGACTTCACGGGCGTTGCGGCCCCTTTCATCCTCGTATTTTTTGAAGGTATCAAGTTCCTCGATCACACCCAGAGGAATGACGACCTTGTTGTCCTCGAAAGTTTCCAAGGCCCTTGGATTGTGGATAAGGACGTTCGTGTCCAGAACGTAGGTTTTGATCATAATTTGTGGCCCTCCAGACGGGCAAGATGGGGCTTCACCAGCGTGACTAAAGTATGAGCGATGTAGGAAGCCCAGCCCATTGTTTCAGAAAAAGCTTGCCGCAAGGTCAAGGCTTGGGGCCAGATCAGAGAGATCAAAATCGTGAGGACGACCAAATTTCCAGCCAAAATAAATATCAGGGAGAACACAACACCGCCTTCTTTCAGATCGGGCTGATGATGCGACAAAGAAAAGATCGTGAGCGCCAAGTGAAAGGCGTAGGTGAATCCCATAAAGGCGAGCACATAAATTTTATGCGGTTGCGCCGCGATGGCGTAAAAAGCCACAGCAATCGCTGTGTAAAAGGGGAATACATAGGGAGCCAGACTGATAAAAATATGGGATTTGTTCACCATCGTCGTGCCGCCTTTTTCGGACGCCTCGATTGAAGAAACCTTGCCGCCCATCAAAACCGCCGCCATGGCGTGGGTCAATTCGTGCGCGAGAACGTGACTGAGAATGGGTTTGTAAAGAAGGATGTGCATCAGGAAATAAAGGATGAACCCGCCGAGAAAAACCACGGCTTCTTTTTGCATCCAGGGGATGGCCTTAAAAGCATCGGCCAGCACGTAGCCCAGGGACGCGCTCAGCCATAAAAGAAGGATGCCGAAGATGAGTTTAAAGAAGAACCCGAAAATCGCCTTGAGAATGGACAATGTTTGATCCTGTTCAGCTTATTGAACCAACGACCCAACGCTTCTCAATTTTAATTGAGTCCTTCGTCATCGTCCATCGATTCGTCGCCGCCGACCTTGATCCCCGTGGCCACTCGATAAACCTCATCCCGGGGCAGTTGCCGTGCCTTGCAAACCGCCTTGACCGCCTCGGTTTTCGAGAGTCCCCGTTCCTTCATCAGTTGGATAAGATGTTCCTTGATCGAAAAACCGTCCCATTTTGTCGGAGCGTCCAGCGCCTCAGGCTCGGCAGCTTCCACCATGATAACAAATTCGCCCTTGGGTTCATGTGTTTCAAAATGGCTCACCAACTCCCGCAGGCTTCCCCGGACAAACTCCTCGTGCAGCTTGGTCAATTCCCGTCCGATCGCCGCGCGCCGGTCGCCCCAAAGGCTCATCATATCTTTCAGGCATTCCAGCAAACGATGTGGAGACTCATAAAACACGAGGGTTTTGGACTCAGACTTTAGATCCTCCAACGCCTTTCGACGCTCCGACGTCTTGGAGGGTAAAAAACCGAAAAAAGTAAAGGGCGCGATCACCAAGCCCGAGGCCGGCAAGGCCGCGATCAAAGCCGAAGCCCCGGGGATTGGCACGATTTTGAACCCCTTTTCAAGGACCAACTGGACCACGTTAAATCCCGGGTCCGAAATACCCGGCATGCCGGCGTCGGTCACCAAAGCCACGGAGCCTCCCGCCGCGAGGGTCTTCAGGATCTCATCCGACCGCTTGATCTCATTGTGCTCAAAACAGGAGATGAGCCTCTCGACCTTGATGCCGAAATGAGCCAACAGCTTGGCGGTGTTTCGGGTGTCCTCGGCGGCGATCAGCGTCGCCTCCTTCAAGACCTTCAAAGCTCGAAAAGTCATATCGTCCAAATTACCGATGGGTGTGGCGACTAGGTATAGAGTTGAAGGTTGGATCGCGTTCTTTTCAGGCACGTTTTTTACGCCCCTTCGCGGAAGCGGTTTGTTGCGGGAACCGCCTTTTCAATCTTTCCACGAGACTCCAAACACAATAACCGATCAATAACCCCAAGAAATACCCGCCCAGGACGTCCGAGGGATAATGAAGCCCCAGGTAAACACGGGACAGACCCACCAATAACCCGATCACCACAAAAAGCGGCATCCAAGGCTCGAATGCCATCGAGAGGAGGAACATCGAGGAACCCATATTGGCCGCGTGGCTGGAGGGGAAAGAGTAGGCCGCGCTTTTACCCGCCGGCGTTAAAACTCCATCCAAAACATTACAAGGCCGGACCCGTACGACAAGCTCCTTGAGGAAATGAGAGGACATTTGGTCTGAAAGGGTGACACCCACGACCAGGCTCAACACCAGCCAGCGTCCTTTTGCCCTCCCCAAGATGAGCCAATAGACGACGAAGGGAACAAGCACCCAATAGAAATGATGAATGTCCGCGATGAAGGAAAAGAAGGCATCGAGTGAAGGATCGGACCAACCCTGATTGATCCAACGAAACAACGCCACATCGAGGGAAGAGAGGAAGTCGATCAAGGAGTTAAGCGACCGAAACTACCGGATCTTCATCCGGCAGGGATTGGTGGATGTCCGCGAGTGATTTCATGACCCATTCAGGATCGTTGGAGGTCAGCAACGTCTGGCGCATCTCTTTCGCGCCGTCAAAACCCTTCAGATAATGAGTCAAGTGTTTGCGCATTTCGAGCAGTCCCATGCGCTCACCCTTCACCTCAATGGAGCACTGGAGTTGTTCCAGGGCCACACCCACCCGGAACTTGAGGGACGGAGCCTTCATGGGCTTACCCGTTTCTAAATAGTGGTTGATCTCCTCGAAGATCCAGGGAGCGCCCATACTTCCCCGGCCGATCATGATGCCGTCGCAATTGGTTTGCTTGAAAAGATTGTAAGCATCCTCGGCGCACTTCACATCCCCGTTGCCGATGATGGGGATCTTCGCTTTTTGTTTGAGGCGCGTGATGACATCCCAATTCGCCTTACCCTCGAACATCTGACTGCGGGTACGGGCGTGGATGGCCAGGGCCGAGGCCCCGGCCGACTGAACAGCTTCCAGCACTTCGAATACCGCGTTGTCCATGGCGTCATAACCGGCGCGCGTTTTCACCGTGATCGGCACCCTGCCGTCGGTCGCCTTCACCATAGCTTCCACGATCCAGCCGGCCCTTTGCGGCTCTTTCAAGATCGCGGATCCCGCGTCGCACTTGAGGATCTTCCCGACCGGACAGCCGAAGTTGATATCGATGACGTCGGGATGGACCTCATCCATCACTTTTTTGGCGGCGTCCCCCATGATCTCGGGATCACCTCCGAAAAGCTGGACCCCGACCGGACGTTCCGGTTCGGTGAATTCCATCAATTCATGGCTCTTCTCGCTCCCCGATCCGAACAAAGCCCGTGAGCTGACCATCTCGGTCACTACCATGGCGGCGCCATGACGGCGGGCCAAGCGGCGAAAAGCGGTGTCGGTATAACCGGCCATGGGGGCTAGGAACACCCGTCCGTTGAGTTTGAGATCGCCCATGTTGAAGTCGCGCGCGTTCTTGCCCAAAGCGCTCCAGGGCGCCTCGGAAAGTTCAGGCGCTGGTTTATGGGATTCTTTTATTTCAGGGTTGTTTCTCGGTAATACGCTCATCGTTGTCCTCTGGGCTAACATTGTAACAAGAAGAAAGACCTATCGAAAGAAGCCTCTCTAGATCAATAAAAGGAGGCTCTGGGAATTGCGGTAGCTGAAAGTTCGGCTCTTTTACCCTGGGAAAGCTGATAAGCGCCCAAACCCGCGATCATAGCCGCGTTGTCCGAGCAGTATTTTGGAGGCGGGACCCGCAGAGCGACTCCTCGAGTGTCCGTTTCTTTTTTCAAAGTGTCCCGTAAGGCCTGGTTGCAAGCCACTCCTCCACCCACGATCAGACTTTCGAAACGCGTCCCGTCCAAAGCCACCGCCGCACGGGAGTTGATCTCCCTTAAAACAGTGTTCTGGAATTTTGCCGCTAATTTTTGCCGGTCATGATCGCTCTTGATCGGGTTCTTTTGAAGTTCCAATGACACTGCCGTCTTGAGTCCGCTGAAAGAAAAATCTTGCGTCTTATCGGTCATCCTCGCGCGGGAGAACATCTGCGTAGTTTCCGGCGACAGTTTGGCCAGTTTTTCAATAATGGGCCCTCCCGGGTAACCGAGCCCCATGAGCTTGGCGACCTTATCGAACGCCTCGCCCGCCGCGTCATCGCGGGTGGAAGCCAGCAGTTGGTACTGACCCCAATTCTCGATACGGTAGAGTTCGGTATGGCCGCCCGAGACCACGAGACCCAAAGCGGGAAAAGCGATCGGGTCCGTGTCCAGGTGTGCCGCGTACAAATGAGCTTCAATGTGATGGACAGTAGCCAAAGGAATGTTCAAGCGGAACGCCATCCCCTTGGCGGCGGAAAGACCCACCAAGAGAGCTCCGATCAATCCGGGCGAAGCGGTCACCGCGATACCGGTCAAGTCCTCGAAAGTTTTGCCGGATTTCTTGAGAGCTTCTTCCACTAATAGGGGAAGGCTTTCCAAATGCCGGCGGGAAGCCACCTCTGGCACGACCCCGCCATAGCGGCTGTGAATGTCCATTTGCGTAGAGACCTCACTTGCCAGCACATGCGTGGCGTCCTTCACCACCGCCACCGCGGTCTCGTCACAGGAGGATTCGATCCCCAAAACTAAACTTTCCATAAGAGTTATTCTTTCACCACTTCGGAGGCGTAAACGAACTGATACCCTTCTTTTTCCAATTGATGGACCGCCGTTTCGAGGGTCTTGAGGGTGATGACCTTGAAGTGGCCGATGGCCACCACTTGGCCGTGTTTCTTGGCGTAGGCCGCGGCCGTACGCATCTGTTTGAGGATAGCGGAAGGCTTCACGACGTTATCAAGAAAAGTCTGGCGTTGGGCCACCGGCAAATGGGTGGCCTTGGCGGCCTTGAAAACGACCGCGCTGGCGGAGGTCCGTGAATCGATCACGAACATACCTTTCTCTTTGAGACCCTCACAGACCGCCTTCATCAGTCGCAGATCCGTGGTAGCGACGCTTCCCATGTGGTTGTTCAATCCTCGGCAGTTGGGGAGATCCTCAAGAGCCGCGAAAAGTTCCTCTTTCGCCTTGGCCGTGTTCATCCCCCGTTTCAGGTATTCTTTATAGTCGCCTGGTTTCACCTTCTCGTGGCCCTGCATGGGCAGATGGCACATGACCTCGACCCCGTGATCGGGGAATTCCCGGGCCAAGCTGTTGGAGAATTGGGTATGAGGGATGATGGAAACCGTCACCGGCACCTTGAACCCGTACAGATGCTCGAGCGCCTCGCCCCTCTTGTAGCCAGCATCGTCGATGATCAGGCAGATGCGGGGTTTGGTCGTGGCCACCCAATCGATCTGGA